>JAILNZ010000007.1 GCA_024691135.1 Clostridiales bacterium | reverse complement strand
CTAACTTCCCATTCTCCTTAGCGACCTCTTTGGATCAAAAACTATGTCGAGTTAGTATCTACTCTGTCTCGCTGTTGTATCTGAATAATACAACAGTGAGAGCTTTCACATCGCCCCTGTTTTACTTTTTATCATGCCTCCATAAAAAAATCTGCAGCCATTTTCAAAACCGCAGACATAAAAGTCATTTCCGTTCTTAAGAGATGACACGGAAAAATATACTCATAAAAAGTCCTGGTTTTGTTTAACGGCAGGATGGCACTAACGAACTGCCGGCACTTTAATGTGCGCGTTTAGGATATCATCTGTATCTTAAATGTCAAGTGCTATCTTTATCAATATCTCGGGAACAGCCTTAAATCGGGATGCGTTATATATCTCTTTTTGTTCCGGTGTACGGAGGACCAGCGAGTCACCCGTCACTGAGTTATCGGAAACAACGAGGATCGCTATGGCAGGCTTTTCCATTAGATCAGCCATAAGATAGAAAGACGATGTCTCCATCTCGATAAGGCTTACGTCAAAGCTCCTGATGAAGTCCATGTGGGCATATTCGCACAGGACAGTGTCCGTGCAGAAAACGGGGGCACTATGTATCTCATAACCCATATCTGAAATAAGCCCGGTGACTTTTGATACAAATCCGGGATCGTTCGGATAGACCTTACCGAAGGGTTTATATTCCGTGATATCTTCCATGAGATAACCGTTGGCCAGATTACCCGAGATACAGGATGAAGGCGTACATATCGACCCGAGACTTATATCCTTCGTAAGTGAGCCGACGGCTCCGACAAAGACCAGCTTGTCAAAGTCGAGAAAAGCGCACAAAGAAAGCTCGTCGATAAGAGAACAGGCACCCGGGCTTGTCTGGATCCATGCGATCATAAATCCGTCTCCCTCAACTTCATATCCGGAGATATAGGAATGAGATACGGTACAGGTTATCTTAATGTCAAGATCCTTCATTATCTTTTGAGGGACCCATCCGGGAGCTACGACAAGAAGATCATAGTGCGTGGAGGTCTTAAGGCCGAACTCGTTAAAGATCGCCTTATCGTAGTCTTTTGTGGATCCGTCCGCATCAAATATGTCCTGTAGGCGCTTTTTCATTTCTTATCTGTCTTCCTCACATCCAGCTTCTTATGAGTGCGATCTCGTCTTTGTATCCGGGATCATCATTAGGCGTCTCCAGGATAAAAGGCTTGCCCTGAAGAAGCGGATGAGTAACTATATTACGGATCGCATCGAGACCCAGAAATCCCTTGCCTATCAGTTCGTGGCGGTCCTTATGGGTATCCCTGTCATTCTTACTGTCGTTAAGATGAACCGCCTTGAGCCTGTCGAGGCCGATTACCTTATCGAACTCTTTTAATACTCCGTCGAAGTCATTCACGTTGTCATAGCCGCCGTCCCAGGTATGACATGTATCAAAGCAGACACCGATCTTATCCTTGAGTTCGATCCTGTCGATTATCATGGCGATCTCTTCGAATGTCCTTCCGACTTCAGAGCCTTTGCCTGCCATTGTCTCAAGAAGGACTATGGTATCATGCTCAGGCTTAAGAGCGTTGTTGATGGCGTCAGCGATCATCGGAACGGCAATATCCGTGCCCTGACCGACGTGAGATCCCGGGTGAAGATTATAGTAGTTTCCCGGAACATACTGCATACGGTCGAGGTCGTCACTTAAAACATCCCATGAGAAATTACGGACAGACTCTTTTTCCGCACAGACATTCATCGTATATGGTGCATGTGCGACAAGTTTTCCGAAATTATTGTCCTTCATGTATGAGATCAGGGCCTTGGCGTCCTCGGGATCGATGTCCTTGGCAGCTCCTCCCCTGGGGTTTCTCGTAAAGAATGCGAAGGTATCCGCTCCAAGCTCGGTAGCGTGTTTACCCATCGCAAGAAATCCGCCGGTACTCGACAGATGGCATCCTATATTGATCATAAATATCCTCCTTAATATCTATTCTTTATTAATGATATCATCAGACATCCTGTTTTTCGATCCACTGATACATGCCGCAGCCGACATCATCATCCGGTCTGTTCTTAAAACCGAATTTGTTATAGAATCCCTCCTTGCCCTTGGCGGAAGACAGGCTGATCATGGCTCTGTATCCGGGCTTAAGCATGTCATAAATACTCGACATGATCATCTCCATGATCTTTCTTCCGAGTCCCTGCCCCTGGTAGTCAGGACATACGATCACGTCGGCAATATAGAAGATGTAGCCGTGATCACTGACGACACGGCCGAGCGCTATGGGCTTTCCTTTTTCGCGAAGACAGGTAAGGATATAAGAATTATTAAGTCCTTCCTGAGCCTGTTCCAGCGGAAATAAGCCCCAGCCGACTATGCGGCGCATCTCCATATATTCTTCGGGTGTCATTGTGTTTGTTATCTCATAATCCATGATAATTGATCCTTTCATTTGAACATTACGATCGTTATGCCGTCGTTCTCCCTGCCCCAGTCCGCGTCTTTTCGAACTTCGGGACATCTTTCCGCGAACCTTCTGCCTTCTTCGCTGAACGGGCCCAGATTCTCGCCGAAGCAGATATCCTTGATGATACCGCGTCTTTTGTATTCCGACAGTTTCTGACGGCACGCCTTGCGTATCACACCGCCTTTGCCGGTCGAACCGTAGCCGTGAATGATCTTGACGCACCTGGCGCCTGTGGCCCGCTCCGAGTAAATGCGGTTATTAAGGGTGTTCATCGCATCCAGTGAATTCGGCATTCCTGACTCGAGATTGATGATCCTCATAACGTCACCTTCGTCTCTTTTCCGACCTTCCTGCAGATTATCTTGTCCATGCAGTGGAAGTGAGGTATCCCGCCGCTTTTGTCCTCGAATATGACCTCGTCTATAAGTTCGATCTTCCAGTCCGGAAAATA
>JAILNZ010000151.1 GCA_024691135.1 Clostridiales bacterium | reverse complement strand
CAAGCATAAAACACATCCGATTCATATCACTTGTTTTCCAAAGCACCTCGTGGTGCTTGATTCGTTATGCAATTATCAAGGTTCGATGATTCTAGCGTTTACGCTGCATTTTTCTTATTGACTTTTAATAGTTAGTCTATCTTTTTAACGAATTCATATACGAGCTTACAGCTGTTAGAAGATGCCTTGGCTGCATTTTGAAGGACTTCTTCGTGATTAAGAGCCGTCTTTGATATTCCGGCTGCAAGATTAGTAATGCAGGAGATCGCCGTGATCTTCATCTTGCAATGTGATGCTACGATAGCTTCAGGCACAGTTGACATTCCGACCGCTCCCCCACCGAGGGCTTTGATAAGCCTGATCTCAGCAGGCGTTTCATACTGAGGACCTTTTGTATAGCAATAAATACCTTCGTGTAGCTTGATCCCGAGTTCAGAAGCGGTCTTTTTCAAAAGATCGATCCTCTCCCTGTCATAGACATATGACTGATCAATAAACCGGTCACCGAAGCAGTCAAGGTTCGGTCCTCTCAAAGGTGATTCACAGAAAAGCGATATGTGATCACTTATGACCATCAGATCAGCCGGTTCCATACCGTCCAGTATGCCGCCTGCAGCATTTGTGAGGATCAGGTTCTTGATACCGAGCTTGGATAATACCCTTACATAGTAGGTGCAGACTGACATGTCATTACCCTCATAATAATGGAACCTGCCGGAAAGAAGGAGGATCCTCTTTCCTTCGATCTGAGAATAGATAAGTTCACCGCTGTGACCTATTACCGTCGTAACAGGAAAACCCGGGATATCGGAATAACTGAGAGAAGATATACGCTCAGCCATATCAGCAAAAGGTCCGAGACCTGAACCTAAGACGATCGCAGTTTCCGCATCGAATCCGGAAAACTTGGATTGGATGTAAAAAGCTGCCCTTTCCACTGAAGCCAGATAACTATCCTTGTCAAACATGATCAGATCCTCCAACTGTTTCAATATATTAATTGAGCCCGCAGAAACGGGCTCAAATTATTTACTGCTGTTTACCGCAACAATTCTTATATTTCTTTCCTGAACCGCAAGGGCAGAGGTCATTACGTCCGACCTTGGATGCATCGCGCTTAACGGGCTGAAGCGGAGCATTATCGCTTGCCTGGGCACCCTTGATCTGCTTAGCTTCGGTCGGGATACTTCCTCCGGAAACTTCCTTGCCGTGACCTTCTGAAAGATTTCTGACGGCAGACTTGGTTGTTACTCTCTTCTCTGCCGAGAACTGACCCTTCATGAGGACTCTTACGGCGTCATCCTGAATGGAATCGTTCATCTCATCAAACATCTGTGAACTTTCCATCTTATACTCAACTACAGGATCGTGCTGACCTACACCACGCATACCGACACTTGTACGGAGCTGATCCATAGCATCGATATGATCCATCCACTTGGAATCAACTGTCGTAAGAAGGATAACACGCTCAGCTTCTCTGAATACCTCGGATGTAACCGACTCTTCCTTAACTTCGAGAGCCTTTACAGCCTCAACATTGATCTTTTCAATGATCTCCGAAGCGGAAAGCTCTACCTTTTCCTTACCCTTGAGAGTAGCTACGACAGGAAGCTCACCATAGAGGTCTTCGATCTTCATTCCGAGAGCATACTGATCGCTTACAGTAAGATTACCGTCATTAGAGTATGAAGAAACCGTTCTTTCAGCTACTCTTCTGACCATCTTAAGGAATGTATCGTGCATGTCGGCACCATCGATAACCTTACGTCTCTGTTCATACGTAATGGTACGCTGGATATTCATAACATCGTCATACTCGAGAGTATTCTTACGCGTACCGAAATGGATAGCCTCGAGCTTCTTCTGTGAAGATTCAATAAGACGGGTTACCATACCTGTCTGGATCTCCATTGTCTCATCTACGCCGAGACTGTTGAATGTCTTTGTAACCCTGTCACCGCCGAAGATCCTGAAAAGGTCATCGTCAAGTGCCAGATAGAACTTTGTGCGTCCGGGGTCTCCCTGACGTCCGGAACGTCCACGGAGCTGATTATCGATACGTCTGGATTCATGTCTTTCAGTACCGACAATGAAAAGACCGCCTGCATTTCTGACTTCTTCGGCTTCAGGAGCGATCTCAGCAGAGAACTTGTCCTTAAGAGCCGAGAATCTTTGCCTTGCTTCAAGGATAACTTCATCAGAAGTCTCATTATGTGCATTGGAAGCATCGATAAGCTCATCCGTATATCCGAGCTTACGCATCTCCTGCTTAGCCATGAACTCGGCATTACCGCCGAGAAGGATATCGGTACCACGGCCTGCCATGTTCGTTGCGATTGTAACTGAACCCTTACGTCCGGCCTGAGCTACGATCTCAGCCTCTCGCATGTGGTTCTTAGCATTCAGGACATTGTGCTTGATACCCGCTCTGGTGAACATCTTGCTTATGAACTCTGACTTATCAACGTTAACCGTACCTACGAGGACCGGTTGACCTGTCTTATGAGCTTCGATAACTGCTTTCAGCACTGCCTGGTATTTACCGTTCTGTGTCTTAAACACTGCATCATGCTCATCGATACGTGCGATCGGCTTATTTGTAGGGATCTGGATAACGTCAAGTCCGTAGATGGATCTGAACTCGGCTTCCTCTGTATAAGCAGTACCTGTCATACCGGAGATCTTGGAATACATACGGAAGAAGTTCTGGAATGTGATTGTCGCGAGCGTCTTGTTCTCGTTTGCGACCTTAACGCCTTCCTTTGCCTCGATGGACTGATGGAGGCCGTCACTGTATCGGCGGCCCGGCATGAGACGTCCGGTAAAGTCGTCAACGATGATAACCTCACCATCCATAACTACATACTGCTGATCCTTATAGTAGTTACCGTGAGCACGGAGTGCGTTATTTACATAGTGCTGCAATGAGAAGTTGTCAGGATCCGAGAGGTTCTCGATATTAAAGAATTTCTCGGCCTTCTTAACACCGTTTGCGGTAAGAACCGAAGTATTGGCTTTCTCATCAACAACGTAGTCACAGTCGCCTACGATCTCATCCATATCGATCTTATCGTCTGTCTCTACTACGGTATATCTCTTAAGAGTCCTTACAAAATCATCGGCCTTCTTATAGAGTTCTGAAGATTCTGTTCCGTGACCGGAAATGATCAAAGGAGTTCTCGCCTCATCGATCAAGATACTGTCGACTTCGTCGACTATTGCGTAGTTAAGTTCTCTTTGAGCGATCTGCTCTTTGCTTACTACCATGTTGTCACGGAGATAATCGAATCCGAATTCGTTATTAGTTCCGTAAACGATATCACATGCATACATAGCCTTACGCTCGTTAGTAGGGATATCGTGGATGATAAGTCCGACCGAAAGTCCAAGGAACTTATAGATCTTACCCATCCATTCACTGTCTCGTTTTGCGAGGTAGTCGTTTACGGTAACTACATGAACTCCCTTACCTGTAAGAGCATTAAGATATACAGGAAGTGTAGCAACGAGCGTCTTACCTTCACCGGTCTTCATCTCGGCAATACGACCCTGATGAAGGATGATACCACCAATGACCTGAACCTTATAGTGCTTGATGCCGAGAACTCTGGACGATGCCTCTCTTACTGTGGCAAATGCCTCCGGAAGGATGTCCTCAAGCGTATCACCATTATTAAGTCTGTCTTTGAGCTTTTGCGTCATTCCGACAAGTTCAGAATCGGATAACTTCTGAAAACTCTCATCAAGAGCCATTACCTTTTCAACTGTTGGCATGATCCTCTTGATCTCGTGATCGCTGTGCGTTCCGAAAATTGAAGAAATAATACTCATTCTTACACCTCTTGTTTATTTTTTTCTTTATCGGCCGAGAGTCTGGACAAGACCGTCTTATATCCGTCGGCACCGTATTCAAGGCATTTATTAACCCTTGAAATCGTGGCGGTACTGACCTTAGTCTCATCGATGATCTCGGAGTATGTCTTGCCCTCATTGAGCAAAACAGCTATCTGAAGCCTCTGAGCCATTGATTTGATCTCAGAGATGGTACAGATATCTTCAAAGAAATTATCGCATTCTTTACGATCCTTCAATAAAAGGATCGCATCATAAAATACGTCGATATAAGGATCGCGGATCTTATCGTTCATCTCATTCCACCCAAGCGATAATCTTATCGACGATCAGACTTACATATCCCAAAAGGAATAAAGCGATGATCAAAGTTATAAGGAGGACCAGAAATATAGCTACAAGGCAGCGGCGAAAGAACAGATCTCTTTTTGCCTTTCTAAGTGTCTCTCCTACCGAATTGGATTCGGAATTACCCGTTTTGCCGTTAACCAGTGATGGTCGTCTGACGGATGAACTCGATTTCAATTACGCTTACCTCCAATAAACATCCTTATAATGATATATCAAATATCAAAATAGCACAAATTAGTGTATCACTTTAATAAGTAAAAGTGAAACACTTTTTTAGGTAGATATATTATCTTTATATATGTTTACCGTTATTTGTCCGTCATTGCAGGCATTCAGGGCTTCTTCAAGAGCGCTCAGTCTGTCATCAGGAGTATTCTCCGGAATTATAACAGTCATTGTCTTGGAAGTTATGTCTTCCTGCCTGATGATATATCTCTCCCTCTTTATAGTTACATCAACATCGTTGAATCCGATCAGTTTCTCCATCTCACTGTTGATCTTGGAATTGATCCTGGAGTCTGAGCTATAGGTATTCTTTGTAAGGTCGATACTCATAATGACCTCGCAATCACCGTTTTCGAACTTATTTATGACAGGAAATGTATGAGGCAGGTTAGCTCCGTATTTTTCCTCAAAATACTCCCCTCTTTGAAAATTACTAAGTCCCCACGGGCTTTCATCGCTTCCATCCTCTGATCCCGGAAGCTCGATGCTCTCTATAACGGAATTATAGATCCCGTAAAACGGGATCGCCGAATAATGGGTCCTTATAATACTTCCGAAGACCGTGTCTATCTCATAACTGACACACATATCGATCACATTAGAATCGGGAGAATAGCTTAAGTCAACACTTATATCCGAAGGCTTAAATATCAGTCTGCGAGACCTTTTCTCATATTCTGCGGCTATATCATCCCGGATCACTTTACCAAGGGATCTGTCAAGAACTATTTCTTCGAGGCTTGTACCTGTCAGATCTTCGATACTGCCCATAAGTTCCGTTACGGAATCATAGGCTTCTGCGGCAGCTTGCCCGATATCAGCATCTTCAGACATGATCTTGACAGCCTCGGCTCCGAGGATGGTATAAGGCAAAAGGACCTGTATATCTTCCGTTGCCTGATCTATTGACTGCTGCATGACCATATCACATCTTTGTATGTTCATGGCGGTAACCATGATGGAAATAACCATCAGAAGGACCGTAAAACCTATGGCAGCTTCAATTGCAAAAGAACCTTTTTTATTCATAGAACACCCTTAAAAACCGTAAAGATCGTAACCTGCTTTGGAATGATAGATATCGGAATCATATTCAGCACCCAGATCGATCTTTGTGATGATCGGTCCGTATTTTTCATCAAGCACACTGAGCATCCTGCTCTTCTCGGCTGCGCCGCCTATCAGGGCATAAAAGAACGCAAAGTCCTTATAATTCAGTGCTATTCCGTCACATATAGGAGAAGGTGCCTTCTTTATCTTCAGGACATTTACCGTCTTCCCCTGATAGATCTTAACTATATCCTTGATCATCAGAGCGATCGACATATACATGATGATAACGAGCTTTATGACAAACGGCGGTATCTTTACACCGTCCAGAAGGACTGCCAAGACATCGCTGATTATCTCGGAGACCTCATCTATAATCTCGATCAGCTCCTCATCAAGAAGGATATTAACGAATTCCGACAGGATCAGAATAACCGATATCATTGTTCCGACATATAAAACGCCCAGAGATCCTCTTGCTCCTGATACTATGTATTCGAGGTCCAGGCATTCTTCATCATTCAAATCCCTGAAAGGCGTTCCTCTAAGGTTATGAGCCGGAACCATCTCTCCGTCTTCTTCGTATTCCTTTACGACACCTTCAAAATTGTTGACGGCATAATGTGCAAGGCACAGAAAGAAGAAATCGTCTTTTATCACATCAGACGCATTGTTATAAAGACTCGTGATATCATTATATATACTCATCGAAAACATATCTTCGGGAGAGAAATCCTTATCGAATTCAAGCTCGCTGTCTTTTATGAGCTCATAACTCTCAAAAAGGTCGGATATCAGCCCGAGATCGGCGTCAGAAATACTGATCAGTTCCTGTATCTCATCGCTTTCAAGTATATCAGTCAGATTCTTGGCACCCTTACTTATGAAATTTAAGACTTTATTTCCACCTGCCTGTTTAAAAGAACTGATCTTATTCGAAAACCCGTAATTATCGAGCTGTTCCTTTATGTAACCGATAAATGGACTTAAGTCCTTAAATACGATGCCTATGGTCCTGTACGAATAATATGTAGATATGGCCCGTTCAAGGCATCCCGTATTTATCGTCTTATAGCCTTCGATTATGATATCGCCGCCATATGTATAACCCGATTCCTCTATGACCCTCCTGAATATATCCTGATTGATGTCTTCTTCAAAGAATCCGTAGATACCGTACTCCAGGAACAGCTGTTCATTATAGGATGCCAGTATCTGTTCGACCTGAAGCCTTAAAGCACGGTTTATCGTTATCCTTCTGTTTGCGTCTATTATCGCAGCAAGATAGATCCCTTCAACAAATATCAAGGCCGCCAGGATCAAAGCAATAAAGATCGATGAGCTCCCCTTTTTGCTTTTCCCTATCTTCATAAGGCATCACTTCCGATCCTGATCGAGTCAATGATACCGTTGAGCATCGTATTAAGCTGCTCTGGAGAAGTATCGACAGTATCGACACCGCCGATATTTCTTGTGTCTATTACCTTCTCGCTCTTTTTACGGAATTCGATCTCCTTAACGGCTGTTCCCGCCTGACGGACGCACTCAGACCTCAGCTTATTCGGATAAACGATAAATATCGTAAGAAGTAACAGAATCAGAGAAAAACAGATAGCTGCTTCGATCGAACTGCCCACTTATGTCACCTGCCTTTTTTGTTTTATTCTTCCATATGGGCAGGTCAAATAAATCGACAATTAGTAGCAGAAATCGACAAACCGTCTGAAAAGGCACCTGAAATGCCGATATAAAGCGCGTTTTCAAGAAATAAAAAAGGAGTGCTTCCGAAGAAACACCCCCTATAGAGTTTAAATAATTTTACTGACGAAGCACAGCTCCGAAATTAGACTCCAGACGTGAAAGGATCTTACTTACCGAATCCTTGATATCGTCATCCGACAGCGTCTTTTCAGGAGATCTGTAAAGGAGCGAGATAGCTACGGACTTCTTATTCTCACCGAGCTGAGCACCCTCGAACACATCAAAGAACTCAACCGACTCAAGAAGGTTTCCGCCTGCTGACTTAGCTGTCCTTAAGATATCGCCGACAGGAACGGACTTGTCAACGACCAAAGCGAGATCTCTCGTGATTCCCGGGAACTTCGGAAGCTGCTTATAAGTCCTGGCAGGCTTGGATGCCGCGATGAGCTTGGCAACTTCGATCTCAAAAGCAACAGTACCCTTAGGACAGTCGAAATTATCGGCTACCTGAGGGTGGATAACACCGAACTTACCGCAGACCTTGCCTGCAACGGAAACGAGAGCACAACGGCCCGGATGATATGAAGGATCGTCGCTGCATGCCTCAAAGACAAGTGACTTTATTCCAAGGTGAGCACAGATCTCTTCGATCGAGCCCTTGACCTCAAAGAAAGCCTCCTTGCTGTCGATACCAGCCGCATTATATCTGAAGCCCGAGAGGATCTGTCTTTCTTCAGGAAGCTTGGACGGATCTTCATCAGGAAGATAGATATAAGCCACTTCGAAAACGGAAGCCTCAGGTACGGAACGGTTATTGTTCCTTCCTGCGATCCTTAAGATCGACGGGAGCATGGATGTTCTCATGACGGATGAATCATCACCCAGAGGATTACTGATCTTTATCTGGTTTCTGAGGATAGAGTTGTCAGGAGTCCTGATGAGGTCAAGATCCGAAGGACTTTCAAAAGAGAAAGTAATAGCTTCGTAGAATCCGCAGTTAACCATTATGTTCTTGATATCCTCAGTTGCCTGCTGAGCATATGTCCTGCCGCCCAGAGTCGTATCCTTACCGGAAAGGAGCGTAGGCTCGATATTGTTGTAATCGTAGAATCTGGCGATCTCTTCCGAGATATCGGCTTCAGAGATCAGATCAGGCCTGTAAGTCGGAGGAGTAATGATATTATCATCCGAGATCGTGCAGCCGAGCTGACCTAAGATGTCTCTCATGAAGCTCTCTTCAGCCTTGATTCCGATAAAACTGTTGATCCTTTCAGGACGGAACTTGATCTTTTTGACCTCTCTTTTGGTCGGATAATTATCGATAACGCCCTTGGAAACCTTACCGGCACCCAAAAGTTCAACGAGCTCGCATGCCCTGTCAAGAGCGCGGATAGCATTCTCAGGATCAAGACCCTTCTCATATCTGGAAGAAGCTTCCGTCCTGAGCGTGTTTTTA
The DNA here is from genome assembly GCA_024691135.1 of Clostridiales bacterium. Classification (GTDB taxonomy): domain Bacteria; phylum Bacillota; class Clostridia; order Saccharofermentanales; family Saccharofermentanaceae; genus Saccharofermentans. The sequence goes on along the minus strand of JAILNZ010000151.1, from coordinate 6,928 downwards.
AGTGCAGTCTTTCTGACTGAGACTTCATTAAATACAGCCGACTCGAAAAGGATAGCTTTTGTCTCGGGAATGACTTCTGAATTCTCACCGCCCATTACACCCGCGATAGCGCATGCTTTGGTCTCATCAGCGATAACGAGCATGGAAGGATCGAGTTTTCTCTCGACACCGTCCAAAGTCTTGATGATCTCGCCTTCTTCAGCTTTACGAACGATGATATGTTTACCCGAGAGGTAATCAAGATCAAAAGCATGCATAGGCTGACCTAATTCAAGACAGACATAGTTAGTAATATCAACGATATTGTTGATAGGCCTCATTCCGGCATCAGTAAGCCTTTCAGCCATCCATGCCGGTGAAGGACCGATCTTAACATCTTCGATGATCCTTGAACAGTATCTGTAACAAAGGTCCGGAGCTAAGATATCGACCTTTGCGATATCATTGATATCAAGGTTTCCTTCGATCTTAAGCTTAGGCTGACATGGTCTGAAAGCCTTGCCGAGAGTTATTGCTGCTTCTCTTCCGAGTCCTTCGATGGAGAAACAGTCAGGTCTGTTGGAAGTGATCTCGAAGTCGATCGTTACATTACCGAGACCTAATACCTTCTTGATGTCAACACCGAGAGGTGTGTCCTTGGGCATATTCCAGAGGCCGTACTCATCAGCTCCCTCGTGTCCTTCGGCAGGAACACCGAGTTCGTCAATAGAGCAGCACATGCCGTTACTTTCAACTCCGCGGAGCTTGCCTTTCTTGATCACAATGTCACCCGGGAGATGAGCGCCGACTGTTGCAACAGGGCAGATCATCCCGACATATACATTAGGTGCACCGCAAACGATCTGAAGCGATCTTCCTAGCTCGTCATTTCCGAGGTCGACAGTTACGATATGAAGATGATCCGAATCCGGATGATCCTCACATGCAATGATCTTTCCCGTATATACACCCTGGATATCTTCTCCTGATACGATGACTTCCTCAACCTTGGAACCGGAGATCGTCATCTTGTCTGCAAGCACCTTAGGCTCGACATCTATATCCGTAAAATCTTTAAGCCAATTAATTGGGGCTTTCATATTATCTAATCCTCCGCTTCTTACTTAAACTGCTTAAGGAATCTGACATCGTTCTCATAGAGAAGACGGATGTCGTCTATTCCGAATCTGCCCATAGCTGTTCTCTCAACGCCGATACCGAAAGCAAATCCGCTATATACTTCCGAGTCGATTCCGCAGTTCTCAAGAACCTCGGGATGAACCATACCTGCACCCAATACTTCGATCCAGCCTTCACCCTTACAGACTCTGCAGCCCTTGCCGCCGCAGGACCAGCATGTAAGATCGACCTCACATGAAGGCTCGGTAAACGGGAAGTGATGAGGACGAAGTCTTATGTCCGTATTCTCACCGAAGAGCTTTTTGGCAAAGAGCTTAAGAGATCCGACAAGATCACCCATAGTAACGCCCTTATCGACAACAAGTCCTTCGATCTGATGGAAGATCGGGGAATGCGTGCTGTCCATCGTATCCTGACGGTAAACCTTACCCGGGCATACGACCTTGATCGGAGGTTTGTTATTCTCCATGATCCTTATCTGCATAGGAGATGTCTGTGTTCTAAGGAGTATGTTCTCGGAAATGTAGAAAGTATCCTGTGTATCTCTTGCAGGATGACCCTTGGGAAGACGGAGCTTCTCAAAGTTATATTCGTCATACTCGACCTCAGGACCTTCACCGATCGTATAGCCTAATCCCAGGAAGATATCGCAGATCTCATTGATCGCCTGATACATCGGGTGTCTGGCTCCGGCACGTCTGATCTTAGATGGCAGTGTAACGTCGATGACCTCGTTTTTAAGTTTCTCCTGCATCTCGGATTCCTTGATGAGCGCGATCTTTTCCTCGAGCTTGGATTCCATATGTGCGCGGACTTCATTGGCAATCTGGCCGATTACGGGTCTTTCTTCCGGAGTGAGGCTTCCCATACCGCGGAGAACTGATGTAAGTTCACCCTTCTTACCCAAATAGGCAACGCGAAGTGCTTCTGCTTCCTGAGAATTGTTTATATTCAGCACTTTTTCATCAAAAGCCGATTTGATGGACAAGAGCTGTTCTTTCAGATCACTCATCTTAAACCTCCAAGTGATATTTATTATTTATTAATACATTTAAAGAATATATCATAAGCGGGAAAATAAAAAAAGTCACTAACCGCGCAGGTTTATGACTGATTTAGAATGTCCGGGAATCATTCAAAGATAAGGATTTTTCTCCTTCTCCGTCCTGATCGAAGTACGGAATCCGTGACCCGGATAACATATCGTATCATCAGGCAGCGTAACAAGGCTCTTAAGAGACGACATAAGATCCCCGTAATCTCCCAAAGGAAGGTCAGACCTTCCGACAGAGCCTGCAAACAGCGTATCTCCGGTAAAAAGAACCTTCTCCTTCTCGAAAAAGAAACAAACGGATCCCGGAGTATGTCCAGGTGTCCTCAAGACCTTTATATCTGCATCCGAGATAGTAAGCTCGTCGGGAAGATCGATAGTCTTTGAAGAAAACTTAAGTGGCTTGTCAAAAAGATAAGAACAGTTATTCAAAGGTTCGTTAAGGACCTTTGTCTCATCAGAAGAAATGTAAATCTTATCGGTAAATCCAGCCCATTCATCAAGGCAGGCCGTATGATCATAATGTCCGTGTGTCATAAGGACTGCCAGGACTTCAGATCTCAAGCTGTCAGGCAGTTTGCTCCTGGATATGGCATAATCGGGCGACACTGAAGGATCGACGATCAGATAACCGTCTTTTAATGAAATAATATACATATTGGAGCCTAAGGGGCCGTATGGAACAGTTGTGACCGTCATCCCTTGATCCATTCACGCCAGTCGAGGTCACCTCTGTCGATAGCAAGGATCAAAGTCTCTGCAGTAGCGATGTTCGTGGCATAAGGAATGTTATTAAGGTCACATACCTTAAGAAGTTCGGTCGTGCTGTGGAGCGGATCATTACGTCCGTCACGGATATAGATGACACAGTCGATCTCATTATATTCAGCTCTGGAAGCTATCTGCTCAAAACCGCTCTCATAATCGACCGAAAGACCTGATACTTCGAGATCAACAGCACTCTTCAAGAGTTTTCCGGTATTATATACGGAGATCAACTGATGTTTGGATAACAAAGGGCGATATGCGATACAAAAGTTAACGAGCAACTCATTTTTACTGTTATCGGCCATCAGAACGATCTTCATGGCATTGATCCCCCTTGAATAAAGACTATAAATATTTTACGCAAAAAATATATATTATTCAACAATTATTTGCTTTACGGTCAAGCCTCTGAAGGCTCCTCATCACCCGTAAAACGCTCCTCGGGAAGGGCCATGTCGAGATGGTCACCGATAACAGGATATGTCTCTGACAGCAGATCATCCTGCTTTTTGGAAAGCGGAACGCCGAAATAAGCTGCAAGCAGCTTTTTGGCGATGATGGAAGTCGAGTTACCCCACTCACCTCTCTCTACAACAAGAGCGATCGCTATCTCAGGATTATCGGCAGGAGCATAACAGACGAAAAGACCATTTGAATACTCCATTCTTATATCCTCAAAACCCGTCTCGGCAGTACCCGTCTTACAACAGATCGATATAGGGAAATCGGAAAGGAGATCCTGAGCAGTTCCCGGCCAGGAGTTAGTTCCGGTTACGACACATCTCATGGCAAACCTGACTGCATCAAGGTTATCTTCGTCGATATCAAGCGGCATGGCGGGCTTCTGACCCTGATAAAGGATCGTCCCGTCAGGAGCGACTACTGAATCTATTACATAAGGTGTAACGAGTTCACCGGTAGCTATCGCACTCGTATAACGGCAAAGCTGAAGTATCGTAAAACAGTTGTCGAACTGACCGATCGCCGACTGCGCCGTATCAGCAGGGAACCATGTTCTGTCATATTCTGACTCGTGAAGAAGTCTTTTGGTCTCACGGCTTGCGCGGACACCGTCTTCTTCACCCGGAAGATCGATGCCTGTCAGTTCGCCTAAGCCGAGCTTTTCTCCCATCTTATCGATATTATCGATACCCGTATCTACTCCGAGACGCATAAAATAGATATTACAGGAAGTTGCTATGGCGCTGTTAAGATCCAATGCGCCGTGTCCCGTATCAGGATACTCGAGGCATTTAAATGTCCAGCCGCCGATATCTATAGGTGATTCGCACTTATACCATGAAGAATTCGGAGTAATCGTTCCTGATTCAAGGCCCGCAAGAGCAGTACACATCTTAAAAGTCGAGCCCGGAGCATACTGGGACATGATGGCCCTGTTCCACAAAGGCATGTCCTCACTCGTTATCTCCTCATATTCACCGATTCCGAGATAATACTTGAGCTGTGCTTCAGCCTGTTTATCGCCTGACATCGCGAGAACGAAGTCGTTAGGGTCATAGTTAGGGTAAGAGCCCATGGCAAGGACAGCACCCGTATTACAGTTCATTACGACAAAAGCACCTGCGTTAGCTGTCTTATAGCCCGTCTGCTCCCTCTCTTCATTGATCTTGGCATCTTCGATGAACTGTTTCAGAGCCTCGATGCCGACCTTCTGAAGATTAGAGTCTATGGTAAGAGTGACCGTTGCGCCGGCAACGGCGTTTTCGCCATATGTATAAGGGAAATACATGGAATCGGTACCGTCTTCGGTCCAAGTCGAATAAGTAGCCGTACCTGCCTGTCCGTGAAGATAACGTTCCATCTGTGATTCGACACCTGACTGACCGACGATATCGGTGGCCTGATATCCGAACTTACTGAGATCTTCCAGTGATTTCTGGGAAATACTTCCTACATATCCGACAACATGGCAGGACAATTGGGCCTGCGGCGTATAGACACGTCTGTAATCCTTTACGCTTATAAGACCCATGTAGCTGTAGTTCTGCTCATTCAGATACCTGATGAGCTCATCAGGGACATCCGTCGCGATCTGGACAGGAGTACCGTTCTGGAAAGCCCAAAGGTCCTGGAATATCTGATATCTGATCCTTATAATCCTGAATGCCTCGTCTTCGCTTAACGCAGGATCGATATTAAAAAGATAACGCAGGTACAGGAAAAAAACCTGAGGATCAGTCTTAACATAATTATCGGTATATGTAACGATGATACCCTGAGCGCATTCCTCAAGGTTAAAGAGGTTCCTGTTCGTCTGCCAGAGCCTGATCTTCTCTTCCGATGCCGTAAACTCAAACGGGTCAATAGAATAATAGTTGTCAAGGCCGCTTACGGAGATGCAGTTATATTCATCAAATAGATAACTGAGCTTAAGGCACATATCATTAAGATCCTCATCAGACATGCCTGCATTTGAGATAAGGAGGGAATTTACTTCCTCATTCGTTGCAAGAACTACACCATTGTTGTCAAGGATATCGCCTCTCGGAGCATTTACGGTATACATCTTCTGAAGACCGCTTGACGAAGCTGATATGGTCTTCTGATATCCGGAGAACTGGAGTGCGGCCGTCATATAAAGGATGATCACACCGAAAACACAGAATATGAAAGCCAGAACAAAATATCTGTTGGAAAGGAACGCTATGACCCTTCGAAAAAGGCTGTCATCATTGATCTTCTGCTGATCTCGTTTGTCTTCATCGAAAACATACATGCCGTCATCTTTCAGATTGTTAGCCATGAATTGTCAGTCCCCCTTCCTTCCTGAGCCTGAAGCTTCGGATTTTCAAGTCTCTTATAAGGTCCCGCAAATCTCAAGAGAACATATATCGGTAAAAACGCGATCACATTGAGTAAGAGCTGGGTCAAAACGGAATCGATGATAAGTTCCTTGAAAGACAGTCTGTAAAGTGAACCTGAGAATATCTTTGTCCAGATAAATATGATGCCGTGACCGAAAAATTTATAAAGAAGAGTCGCACATACAAGTGTCAGAAGAGCAAATGCGAACTTCCTTTTGATCCTAACCGTAAAAACGGTTGCAGAAAAGACAGATACCCCGAATAATGCAAATGCACCTATACCGACTGAAGATACGACATTTCCGTTAAATCCGATGATCGCGGGAGCCGCAAAACAGTCACGGAGTATACCGACAATGAGACCTATGACTATACCGTCGATAAGCCCGAAATAATATGAGACGAGAACAACAAATACGAACATAAGGTCAGCGATCTGGCTGTTAAAAGAGAGCTTATCCGGGAATGAAACCTGGATACAGGTCAAAAGCAGTATATATACCGAATATAAGGCATATTTACGAACGATCTCAACCTTGCTCATCTTCAGTACCGGTATCCGTCTCAGATGTATCGGATACATCCTCCTTTTCGTATGGGACCATGATGAATACATCCTTAAGATCATCTATCTCGGCATAGGGACGCAAAGTCGCCTTAACGTTCAGAGGATCGGAATAATCGACACTCTCTATTACTCCTATCGGGATTCCCTGAGGGAAAAGGCCGCCGTCGCCTGATGTGACGATCTCGTCACCGGGCTCCAAGATAACATTCTCGTCGATACCCGTTACGAGACAAAGATTCTTTTTCTTCAAAGAAGCATCGCCTGATACTATGATGACTGCACCATTGACTTCATTGACCTTGCCGTTAACGGTAAATCCTTCATGAAGGATCGGCAGGACCTTACTGTCGCTGTTATTTGTCTCGATAACACGGCCGATCAGATTAGATTTCGTATCAACGACTGCATAGGAATTGTTTCCGGCAAGTTCAAGTCCGTCTTCCTTACCTGCACCGATCCTTATTACGCTGAACCACTCGTCAGCTTCACGTGACAGGACTGATGCACCGAAGATGTCATACTGGCTGAACGTATCCTTGATATGGAAAGCGTCTTTGAGCTCTTCATATCTGATGATAGCTTCTTCGTTCTTCTGGA
>JAILNZ010000119.1 GCA_024691135.1 Clostridiales bacterium | reverse complement strand
GGATAAGGAAGGATTCGAATCCTTGAGGTTTTCATATATCTCTTCGCAGGTCGGATGCGTTCTTCCGGTCAGGATATAATCATAGACATCGACACGTGGTTTGGTAATCCTTATGCCCGAATTACGGAGTATCCTCTCCGCCTCACATATCCTGTCCATTGTCTTGCCCCCGCCTGAATATATAACACTAGTATTATACTACAAAAAACCGCCCGAAGCTGTGGAAACTTCGGGCGGAAAACAGAAGTGTGTATGGATAGAAGATTATTTTTTCTTTTTCTTGTCCTTGTCTTTTTTCTTCTTGTCGGATTTCTTCTTTTTCTTGTTCTTTTTTATCTCTTCAAGATCCGGACTTGCGATCACGGTCTTCGGAAGCGGAACAGATGAACTCTTCTTAAGTACGGGTTTCTTTTCGGCCGACTTGGAAGATACCTGTGTCTTTTTGATCTTCCCTACGACCGGAGGTTCCGTAAAACTGTCGATCAGTTTTCGGAGAGCTTCCATGGATTTCCTGTCAACTTTGTAGAATACAAAACGCCCTTCTTTTCGGGAAGTAAGGATCTTATTATCGATCAGCAGATTCAGGTGATGAGAGAGCGTAGGCTGTGTGATCGCAAACATCGGTAAGATGTCTTTTGCGCACAGTTCGCCCTCACGGGAGATACATTCGAGGATCTTGATCCTGGTAGGTTCAGCCAGGACCGAGAGCATCTCAACAAGATTAACGTCTGTCTCTGCCATATTTCTTCCTTCCTTATGCGATCAGCTGATCCTTGAGAGCTTCCTCGAATTCCTCGAGATTTGCGCAGGCGATGACTTCCGTATTGTCTTCGAGAAGGATGTCCTCCTCGCCTTTTACGAGCACTGTCATTGGTACGCCGAGCTTCCTTAAGAGGAGAAGCTGGTATTCCTTGCTCGCCTCAACAGAGAGGTATTTGCAAAGAAGCCTTAGAACCTGCTTTGCGTCCTCGAGATAGATACCGGAAAGTTTCATAAGATGATCTACGACATACATTCCGAAAACATCATCGAAGTCGAGCATGTTCTTCTCAGGGAAAACACTCGAAAAGGCTGTGATGGCAAGTTTGGATACGAGCTCAAGGTCACAGAAATCCTTGTAAGGGATCCTGAAGCTCTTCACGTTAGCCGAGAAGAGTTCTCTCATCTGCTCGACAGTAAGTTCTTTCTTTAATTCCTTGATCCTGGTGATCCTGGCGATCACTTTTTCCTTCGGGAAGAATGTCTCCTGACCTGTAACGGTAGCCTTATGGATAAACCAGCATTCAGGGATGAGATTAAGTCTCTTCCATCGATAAAGTGTGCCGTATGAAATCTGAGCTGCTCTCAGAAGCTGCTTCTTGGATATTAATTCTTCCTGCATATTGTCACACTCCCATAATGAATCGATATAAATCTATACTATGAACATTGTAGAATAACAATGTTACAAACAAACGTCACGGATGTTGAGTTATCAATTCACTCAAATGCCCTCTTTGTAACGGTAGAAAGGTTTTTTCGAAAAACAAAAAACTCCCGGGAGAAAACCCTGGGAGCATAAGATCTGTGATTCTTTTAAGATTATACGAACTCGGAAATGATATCCTCGAACGAATAGTAGATATCAGCCATAAGATCAGGCAGAACGAATACGAGAACAACGCCGACTGCAAGAGCTATGATCAAACCGATAATGTAGTAAACGAGGATAGCTCTGAAGAGATTCTTTCTGTTCTTGTTCTTTCCGACAAATGACATAATGAGAGTGATGATAAAACCGATTCCCGGAAGAGCTGCCAGGAGCATGAACCAGAAATATGCCGATGTGGACATCGGCTGATATTCTGCAGGGATCGAATCGAGCACTGCGCGGATCTTAGCCTGCTTCTCATACTTCTTCTGCTCCTTAAGAGCCTTCTTGGAAGGAGTCGGTTCAACCGGAGCGGCAACGACGGTAGCCGTTGTAGCGGCAGTAGCTGCTGCGGCAGCTGCGATAGGTGAAGCGTTGACAGGCTCAGAAACAGGAACTGTCTCAAATGTTGTGGCCTCGGCAACTGCAGCTTGAGCAAAAGTAGATGCTGCAACAGGAGTCTCAACAGGTACTTCAACAGGAGCCTGAACGATCGGCTCTTCTACAATAGGAGCTGCCACTTCTTCGACAACCTCAGGAACAACTACCTCAGGTTCTTCAACTGCCTGTTCAACAGTCTCCTGAATGTTGTCGGTAACTACCTCAACTGCTTCTTCCTTATTCTCATTTGTGATAACTGCTTCTTCCTTAACTTCTTCTACTGTCTTCTGGAGTTCGAGCGGAGTGCCGCATGAAGCACAGAACCTTGCACCTTCGACATTTTCAAATTGACAATTCTTGCAGATCATAAGTCCCCTCCTAGATTATTTAGTAAAATAATTATATATCACCTATATTGATCTCTCAATAAAAGACATTCTATTGAAACAAAAATAATACAATTTTAACAATAGACCCTGTTATCCGTCAGGCCGAGCAAGTACTCAGAAGTTCAAGGAAAGCGATAAACACTACGATCAAAAGGATAAAACAGATTATGGCTTCAGCTATATATAACCACATCAATACCTTCGCGAAAATGGCTTTCTTGCACTTGATACGAGCAACGATCATAAGGACGATCGATGCGATATAGGTTGCCCCCATCAAAGATGACAGGATAGACACGAGCGATCCTGCAGCGTCTCCGAGCTCTGTTCCCGACATACCGGAATAAACAGCTGAAATGGTGGTAATAAGGATCGCTCCACCATAGTGAAGGATAAGCGAGATAATGCTCAGTCTGTTAGAGACCTTCTTCATCCTGCTCTGCTCTTCTTCGCTCTTCTCGTTAAGAGGCATCGAATATGCCGCTCTCTGCTGCTGATACTGCGGCTGGTACTGCTGATACGGATTCTGAACCGGCTGATATTGCTGAACCGGCTGTTGCATCGGCTGATACTGCTGCATCTGAGGTTGAACAGGCTGCTGAACCGGCTGATACGGTTGCTGCTGCATCGGCTGATAAGGCTGCTGATATGGCTGTTGCTGTACCGGCTGATATGGCTGCTGAACCTGAGGCTGAGGGATCTTATCCTCGGCCGTCATTGTTACTGCGGCAGCAGCTGCCATGGTTGAAGCGGCGACTGACGGAACAGGATCCTGTCCGTCCTCTTTTTTCTTACCGCAATTGATACAAAACGGTGATGAGTTCATCTGACCGCAAATACATTTCCACTGTTTGTTTTCGTTATTTTCACTCATGTTCCTTCTCCTTACCGTCCTTCCTTCCGATGTAAAATATGACACCTGTTGCTATTATAACAACTATTATTGCAAATAAAAGGATAATTTGAGTCCTTGACAATATGCACCCCTCATGAGAGATCCTTAAAAAGTCCGATATAAACCGCAATGATATACCCGCAAATATGATGATCACCGTCACCCTCATAAGATCCTTGCACCTGATGACAAGTATCAGACCCATCAAAAAGAGGAGCATAAAACTGACTGAATCCAGAAGCTGAACCGGGAAGAAGGATACCTCCCCCAAAGCTTCGTATGATACACAGAAAGGTCCGTCATAACCAAATCCTCTGCAGCATCCTACGAGAAAACATCCTATCTTCGCTACTGAATACATGAGAGGAGCCGTACATATAAATGAAGACATTATCTTTTCTTTGTCTTCACGGAAAATCATCGAGCTCATAAATGCTCCCAAGACAAGGCCTGCGGAGGCATAGATCCCGTCAAAACCTATTGTCGAGAGATCATCAATGCCTTTGAACGTCCCCGTGAAAGTAAATGTGAATATCGATACGGCGACCAAAAAAGACGCCAGGAAGCATGAGAGCTTCGCGACGCCTTTTTTTCTCATAATGATATTACTCAGGGTCAATCCGATGATCATCCCCGACAATACGAAAAAGATATAAGGAGATAGCTCGAATTCACGGAAACTGAATGTCATCTCAGATAATAAACGTAGATATAAGCATCCGTCTCGGTCTCGATATCGATAAAGAAAGTGACATCATGATCGCCGTCGACCGCTCTGATCTCGGCCACCTCAGTGCCGTACATAGGGGAAGGCTTCAAGACTTCGGAATTAAAGAGCCCGGCCGCATATTCCTGGAAGGAGTCAAAGTCCATGATATTAAGTTCGCCTTCGTAATTATTGGCAATGACATTCAGCATATCCTCGGCCCTCTCTGCGGGGATTTGGATCTTGGCTTCATATGCCTTGCGGTAATAGAGTATTCCGACCTTATTCATCGCTACGACCTTCATATCGTCAGTGATCTCGATCTTCAAGGTCCTGTCTAAAACGAACTTGTTATAATCCCACACGAATCCGCCGATAAGGACTATCAGCAGGATCGCGGTAACAACGATAAGTATCTTATCCTTCTTGCTCATAAACTTACTCCTTTATATCTCATATAATCTCAGAGCATTCTCTGTGGTTATCCTCGCCATTTCTTCGGCATCGATGCCCCTGATCTGTGCGATCTTCTCGATCACAAACGGGACAAATCCCGGTTCATTGGTCCTTCCCCTGTTAGGTTCAGGCGTCAGATACGGGCTGTCCGTCTCAGCTACTATGCGGTCAACAGGACAGGAACTGCAGAGCTCAATGCCCTTTCTGTTATTCGCAAAGGTCAAAGGACCGTCAAATCCGATATAAAAGCCCATCCTGATAAGCTCGGATGCTGCTTCCTTCGACATGGAACAGCAATGGCATACGCCGGGGTTGCTTCTGAGAAAGCCTTCCTTATATGCCCGCCTCAGTATCTCGAGACAATCCCCCGTTGCATCCCTCTCATGAAGGATAAACGGAAGATCAGACTCGTAAGACAACTTTATCTGCTTCTCGAAAACATCCTTCTGCACATCCCTCGGAGACAGGTCATAGTAATAATCCAGACCGATCTCACCGACAGCGACGATTCGAAGATCCTGTTTGTCTTCTATCAGCTTTTTAAGTTCCTCTTCAACATTACCGTCGTAAGATGAAGCCTCGTGCGGGTGCACTCCGACCGATGACCAGAGACTGACACCTGCCGTGCCGTTATACTCACGGGCCATGGAGGAAGCGAGCTTCGATGTGGCAAGTGAGTCGGAAGGGATAACGATCTTATCGACTCCGGAAGCCGAAGCGTTTTCCAGGAGAGCTTCGATACTTACGCTCTTTTCTTCATACCTTCTGTCATAAAGATGTGCGTGCGTATCAAAGACGCCCCTCAGATCACCTTCATAACGAACCTTGTGCTTCTTGCTCATATCAGGAGATATCTGCTCCCGGCTTAACGTCCTCGTTAAGTTCGACGACTCTGTATCCGCCGTCCTCTGCTCTTGCAGAGAGGATCATGCCGTTACTCTCATAGCCCATCATCTTTCTCGGAGGGAAGTTTACGATCATCGCTACTGTCTTTCCGATAAGATCTTCCGGCTTATAGTACTTGGCAATTCCGGAGAGGATCTGTCTCTCGCCGAATCCGTCATCGAGCTTGAACTTCAGGAGCTTGTCCGACTTCGGAACATTCTCGCACTCAAGAACCTTGCCGGCTCTAATATCGAGCTTCAGGAAATCATCGAAGACGCAAGGATCCTTCAAAGGTTCAAGATCCTTACCCTTCTCCTCTTTCTTATGGTTCAGCGCTTCAAGCTCCTTGAGCTCTTTTTCGATATCGATCCTGGGGAAGAGGACTTCTCCCTTCTTAACTTCAACATCTGAAGCAAGGGCGCCTCTTACGGAAGCCGCCTCAAGAGTCGTATTCTCATCGGTTGCACCGATCTGCTCGAAGATCTTAGGGCATACGTGAGGCATTACAGGGCTCAAAAGGATCGCTGCTCTTCTTACGCAATCGAGCAGATTATAAAGGACCGTTGCAAGTCTGGTCTTCTTGCTGTCATCTTTTGCAAGGACCCATGGAGCAGTCTCGTCGATGTACTTGTTTGCTCTTGCGATGCATCTGAAGATCTTCTCGAGACCGTCAGAGATATGAAGTGTCTCAAAGTCCTTGATGACTTCAGAAGGGAGCGCATCGAACATCGAGATGAGATCCTCGTCCAGAGCTTCAGCCTCTCTGTCTGAAGGAAGCTTGCCGTCAAAATACTTAAATACCATCGCAACCGTTCTGGATACGAGGTTACCGAGATCGTTAGCCAGATCGCTGTTGATCCTGTTGAACATCATCTCGTTTGTATACGGACAGTCGGAACCGAACGGCATCTCGCGGAGGAGATGATATCTCAAAGCATCTACACCGTATCTGTCGCAGAGGATAAACGGATCTATGACGTTTCCTGAAGACTTACTCATCTTGCCGCCGTCAAAAGTGATCCAGCCGTGGCCAATGACCTTCTTCGGGAGAGGAAGATCCAAAGCCATAAGGATAGAAGGCCAGATAAGAGTATGAAATCTTACGATCTCCTTAGCCATTACGTGAATGTCAGCAGGCCAGTATCTGTCGTAATCGTTATATTCGCTGTTGCCGTAACCTAATGCCGTGATATAGTTCGAGAGAGCATCTACCCAGACATATACTACGTGGTTGGGATCAAAAGTGATCGGAATTCCCCACTTGAAACTCGTTCTGGATACGCAAAGATCCTGAAGACCCGGCTTAATGAAGTTATTGATCATCTCATTGACACGTGACTTCGGCTCGAGGAAGTTCAGTTCCTCATCCGTTAAGAGCTTCTCGAGCTTGGGACCGAACTGTGAAAGCTTGAAGAAGTATGCTTCTTCCGAAGCGTCGACGCAGTCTCTGCCGCAGTCAGGGCACTTGCCGTCAACAAGCTGGCTCTCCGTCCAGAAAGATTCGCAGGGCTTACAGTATTTTCCGGTATATTCACCCTTATAGATATATCCTCTGTCATAAAGGTCCTTGAATATCTTCTGAACGCTCTCGACATGATAAGGATCCGTCGTCCTTATGAATCTGTCATAGCTGATCCCGAGCGTAGCCCAGAGCTTTTTAAAGTTTGCTACGATATCATCAACATACTGTTGAGGAGTAACACCTTCTGCCTTGGCCTTGTCTTCGATCTTCTGTCCGTGCTCGTCAGTACCTGTTAGGAAGACAATCTATAATAAGATGTTATCTTATTAGGAGGTGGTTTTTATCATGGCAGAGAAAAAACCTTATTACATTACAACGCCCATCTACTATCCTTCGGGAAATCCTCACATCGGTCACTGCTATACAACACTGGCATGCGATGTTGTTGCAAGACTCAAGCGAATGCAGGGCATGGATGTAATGTTCCTAACAGGTACTGACGAGCACGGACAGAAGATCGAAGACAAGGCCAAGGCAGAAGG
>JAILNZ010000115.1 GCA_024691135.1 Clostridiales bacterium | reverse complement strand
TGTATAGATTGATCATAATCCCAATTATCCATCTCACCTGTACCGGAAATCGTCAGCGTCCCGCTACTATTGAGTGACCAGGTGAGGTTAGTACCGCAAGATCCGGAAGCTACTTCATCAGCAGCATTTACGCTCAGACTTGGAATCAGGCTTAATGATAATATAAAAACAACAAGAACCGCTACGATCTGCTTATAAAATTTATTCATAATTCCCCCAAAAAAACAAGAAACGAATGCACGCAAATATTTGCGGCTTATTTCAGCCACCAATATACTTATATCACATCTTTACAAAAAAAATAAAGATGTTCGATCTGCGTTATTTTTTGAAGAGTTTTTTCCTGAAAATATTTACAACAAATACAACAACAGGAACAATAATGAATCCTAAGTTTTAATTGATGAAATACTATTTCTCTTCAGTCCTTTTCCTGCGCGAAAACACTGTTATCGCAATTCCGCATGAAATAACGAGCATAATGACTCCGGCAACACTTGTTACGGCAATAACCTCACCAGTAGTAACAGCTGCAGCTTTTGTCTCGGCCGGCTTAGTTTCCGGAGCAGGTGTTGGTGTCTTGGCCTTAACCTCATAAGTTATCGTTATGGATCCGCCGTCCGTAAATGTGACAGTGAGCTTATGATTTCCTGCTGTCAAAGTATCAAGATATGATTTCTTAATTGTTATGATCGCGCTTCCTTTTTCGGCTGTGTACTGATCACCTTCAGTGAGTATTGTTCCGTCTGATGAGACTGTGCCGAGAAGATCAAATGTCTTCGAATCATCCTCTGACTGCTTGATGGTGAATATGATATTACCGTCCTGCTCGACCATGCTGTTCAGGTAGTATGAGCCTTTGGTCTTAACGAACGTCACAGTAACAGGCGCTGGCTTCATAACTGCGGTAAAGACTGCTTTATAAGTAGCATCACCCGTTACCGCTTTTACTTCCGGCGACCAGCCTGAGAATTCATATGTATATTTTTCATCTTCTGCCTTAACAGGTGTCGTTCCTTGGTAAGAAGGAGTTGCTCCGTATTTAATACTTTCAGACTGAAGAATCTTGCCGTCTTCATCTGTGAACTCGATCGTGTATTTATTAGTCGTGCTATCGAAAACTGCCTTGTAATCAACATCACCTGTTACCACAGGAAGATCATCATCAGGACTATATGTGTTCGTTCCATCTGTCCATCCTGCAAAGAAATATGTATATTGTGCATCGGGTTCTTTAATAGGCTCCGTTCCTGTATATGAAGGCACGGTGTTGACATCATAAGTCGTTGTCTGAAGCTCTGTCTTACCGTCTTCAGATAAGAATCTGACATCTGCAGTAATATGTTTAAAAGATACGGTTACTTCCAGTGAAGAATCAGAGTCCGGCATAAAATATCTGCCATCTGCATCAGGATCGATACTTCCCACTTTGCCGTTAGCATCCTTATATGTTACTTGATCAACTACAAAGTATGTTTTCGGAGTTATCGTAAGTTCATCACCGAAATATGTTCTTGCTTTACCCGTAACTTCTCCGTTGCCGGTAGAAGTGTAGGTTGCATCGTAGTAAAAATGTACGATTTTAGAATGATACCATTCAAAGGCAGTTGAACTTGTAGCATTCCAAAGATCCTTATTGATAACAATACATTCATATCCGCCATTTACAAAAGCATTATCACCTATGGTGGTTACACTTTCAGGTATCACTATAGTCTCAATATCAAAACAACCCTCGAAAGCATCCTCTTCTATCGTTGTTACGCTATCTGGGATCTCGACTTTCTCAAGTTCAGAACAATTATAGAAAGCCTCATATCCAATTGTAGTAACACCATCAGGGATAGTAATACTTTTGAGTTTATAACACATTTGGAAAACATCACTGTCAATCGAAGTTATATTATTAGAGAGCGAAACCGTCGTTAGGTTTTCACATTCACTGAAAGCAAATTTCTTAATCGTAGTAACACTGTCAGGGATTGTGATAGTCTCAAGGTTTGTACAATTATTAAAAGCACGTTCACCGATCGAAGTGACACTATTAGGGAGAGTAATACTCTTGAGGTTTCCACAATCGGAGAAAGCTCTATAACCAATCGATGGAACGCCATCCGGAATTACAATACTCTCAAGCCCAGAACTACTGAAGGCGAAATCCCCGATCGAATTGACACTATTAGGGATCGTAATACTCTTAAGGCTTCCACACCCGGAGAAAGCATCTTGACCGATTGAAGTAACACCATCAGGAATAATAATACTCTCAAGCCCACAATTACTGAAAGCAGCATAGTCAATACTAGTGACAGTTTCAGGGATCGTATAACTCTTAAGGCTTGAACATCCTCTGAAAAAGGAACTTTTAATCGAAGTAATACCATCAGGAAGCGTTATACTCTTAAGTTTTGAACAGCCGGAAAAAACGTGTGTTCCTATCGAGGTAACGCTATCAGGCACCAAGACAGTCTCAAAGCTACAATCACAAAAAGCACCATTGCCAATCGAAGTAACACTATCAGGAATAGTAACACTTCCGAGACTTGAACAACCATTAAACGCGTTATCCCCAATCGAAGTGACTTTATCAGATATATTTATACTCGCAAGGCTTGAACACTGATAGAAACAACTATCACTTATCGATGTGACACTATCGGGGATTGTAATAATCTTAAGACCCGAACAATATTGGAAAGCGCCCTTGCCAATCGAAGTGACACTATCAGGGATAGTAATACTCTCAAGACCGCCACAATTATTGAAAGCAAAATTGCCAATACTAATGACACTTTCAGGGATCGAATAACTCTTAAGGCTTGAACATCCTGAGAAAAAGGAACTGTTAATCGAAGTGATACCATCAGGGAGCGTTATACTCTTAAGATTTGAACAGCCGGAAAAAACGCCTGTTCCTAACGAGGTAACGCTATCAGGAATAGTAACACTTCCGAGACTTGAACAACCATTAAACGCCTTATTTCCAATCGAAGTGACACTATCCGGAATCGATATGTTCTCAAGGCTTCTACATTCGTAAAAAGTTTCACTACTTATCGTAGTGACACTATCGGGGATCGTAACAGTTGTAAGACTACCACATTTTATGAAAGCCTTGTCACCTATCGTAGTGACACTATCAGGGATCGTAATAGTTGTAAGACTAGATTCTCTGAAAGCAGCATAGCCAATACTAGTGACACTATTGGGAATCGTAATAGTTGTAAGACTATTGGTATCTCTGAACGCGTTGTTACCTATCGATTTGACACCATTTTTAATTACAATAGTTTTTACATATTCCGGGTGGCGTAACCAAGGTGGTAATACAGAGTCTGGCCAGTCCATCATATTTCCTGAACCGTAAATCGTCAATGTACCTGTATCATCCAAAATCCATAACACGTTCGTTCCTTGCTCGTCTTCCGGATCTCCGCAACAGCCTGAATCAATTTCAGTCACCGCTTTGGTCATCACACCCGGCATCAATCCCAATGTCAATATGACAGCAACAAGAACAGAAATAATACGCTTATAAAACTTACCCATAGATACCCCCCCAAAAAAACAAAATGCAAGTACGCAAATATTGGTGGCTTATTTCAGCCACCAACATACTTATAGCACAATTTTATAATAAAACAAAGAAGTTTGAACTGTGTTATGTCTTGGAAGTGTTTTTCTTTTTCCGGATAATACTTACTACAAAGACAACTACAGATACGAGAATAAATCCTGCAGTATAATTGATGAATACATCTCTATATGCGGACTTCGCGAGTTCAGCCGTAAGGCCTCTTAAGAAGACATACAGGAACACAAGGAGCATTGTAGGAACATATATGATCAATACTTTCAGCCAGAAGCTCTTTATCTTGACATATCTGATCAGGGCAAAAGCAATGGTCACGATAAAGACCAGCACGGCTCTGTCGAGTTCATGCCAGTTGCCGGAAGGATCTTCCTTCACACCCTGAACCAGATAGATAATACTGTTTACGATAGTCGCCAATGTGTAAAGCGCACAGAAGACAAACACCGGCACTTTCAGATACCTGTTCCACAGTTCTTTCATTTCCTATACCTCATTTCAAATTTATCCTGCGCGAAAACCTGTTGCCGCAATTCCGCATGATATTGGATATATTATACGTTAAATCCTTACAAATTGAATATTCTGTCCCGAATGGTTTCCGGAATATTATTCTTTGGTCTCAAATAACTTTTTGAGTATCAGCTCGCGGTCATTCATAAAGATCTTCGTGATCTTATAACTGTCTGTATCCTCGTATCTGCAGGGTCTGATGCAATCCCCGTCAAAGCTCAATATCTCTGAGCCCGGTAATCCGAGCAATATCGGGGAGTGAGTAGCGATAATGAATTGCGCCCCGTTTTCCACACACCGCTTGATCTCGAGCATAAGTGTCAATTGCCGTTGCGGTGACAAAGCTGCTTCCGGTTCATCTAAGAGATAGATGCCGTTGCCTTTGAACGATTCACGTACCAGAGCCAAAAAGCTTTCGCCATGGGAACGCTCGTGATAGTGCATCGGTCTTCCGCCTTTTCCTTTACTGTATTCCTCTTCTGCCGTAGCGACATTATAAAAACTCTCAGCGCGCAGAAAATACCCTCCCTTGGCACTTCTGCATCCCTTTATCAGACGGATCGCATTATAAAGAGCCGAATGGGAATCATAAGTCGAGAACGAATAATTTCTTGTACCGCCTTCCGGATTAAACCCGTAATTCACGGCTATAGCTTCAAGAAGCGTGGATTTTCCCGTCCCGTTCTCACCGACAAAAAAAGTGACGCTCCTCGTAAATTCAAGAGAGTTAAGATTAGATATGACAGGAATATCCAGCGGATACCCGGATTGTCCGATCCTGTCTCTTATTAACTCTAATCCCGCAATATACAGATCTGAAAAGTCGTTCATTGTCCCGATCCCTGATAATCTTTTTTTCGATTATACCATTCCGGCAGGGGTTCTTTTAAACAGACAGGCAGAATGCCCCTGAGTGATCCCGTTCACTCCCATGGTGCCGTATAATCACTGATCACTCCGATCAATGCTTTACTGATGTAATATTCCGCTGCGGGCGTGTTGCTCTTCGCGATCCTGAAAGTATCGGATAAGTTCAGTCTCATCAGATCGCCGTCAGAATTCATGACATCCAGATAATTCTCAGCATCCGTGTCAACCAGAGTATAGAACTCACCCTCATTTGTATGGCATTCGGAAGCAAGTTCACCGTCCTCGATATAATTGCCGTAGAATGTCTTTGCGAAACTGACCTTATACGAATAATCATCAAAATAATGTATGTTGTTTACAGGCTGCGGCAGACCGTTCTCATCGACTTCGTATTCACCGTACATCCTGAAACAGGAATTGAATTCGCTGTCCAGGAATTCATAACAATAGAAAGAATCCGGATCCGACACCGCAGACGGGCCTAAATTCCTGATCGTGACATAATACGAGAAATAATCCTTATACGTAAAGATATACGTATCGATCGCGCCGAAGGAATTGGTGTTATTCACATATATGTATATATTCCCGTCTCTTAAGATGAAGTTCGCCCTTCCGACGCTTACGTTCTCGCAATAGATGAACACATACTCAAATGTCTCATCGCCGCAGGAAAGGATGATCTTATTTACGCCTGTCGTCACAGTGAACCTGCCGAACTCCGTATCCGCAAAAAGTCCCTCCGAATCATAATCAAAAGGAATGGCATGATCCTCCGAATCCGTATCGCTCACGACGGCCGAAGGATCCTCTTCCGCCTTTTTGGTCTCAAGGACCTGTTCCGTCTCCTTTATCTTCGTCCTCTTCTGCTCGAAAAGTCCTTTTTCATTGAAATTATAAGAAGCAGTGGACAAGAGCACGGCAAACGTCATCGTAAGTACGATCGACACGATCCGGAAAGCCTTGGACGCCTTGCTCTTTTTAAGCAGATTGGTAACTCTGATCTTGGCCTCCATGCCTCCGAACCCGAGTCCGCTGAAGGCGGTATTCTGCATAAAAGTGCCTCTTCTGTTCTCCGACGCATGAAGGACTATGGACATACAGTATTCCTTGATCAGTTCCGCATCAAAAGAACTCGTAGTCTCCTCATCGACCCTCATCTCCATATCGGCACAGAGCATGATATATGCGAGCCATACGAGCGGATTGAACCAGTGAAGACAAAGTATCATATAGCAGACGAGCTTGATGATGCCGTCCTTATTCTTTATATGCGTCCACTCATGATTAAGTACGTATTCCCTCTCGTTCTCGTCCATCTGCACCGGAACGAATATCTTCGGCTCCAGAAAACCGATTACAAAAGGCGACAAAATGTCAGCCATATAGTACCTTCCGTCATAAGACCTCGAGCACCATCTGGCCTTGGAATAAAACCTGGCATATCTTACGACGAACAGCAGGAACAGTGACACCGCTATGCCGAACCAGATGCACGCAATAAGCGTCATCATCGTAAAGGTCCTGCTGTCCTCCTGCCCCGAATTAACGACTATAGAGATATTATCAAGATCACTCTTCAGACCTGATCCCTTAACAACTGCCGGAGCTTTGATCTCTCCCTCGTCCGTTTTGTTCTCGCTTATGGTCTCCGTTATCTGATCATCCTTCTTTTCGAAGATCTGCCGTATATTAAGAGCGCTTGTAGGCGAACTTAAGTTAAACGGACAGACGAGCCTGAACGCCACGACTATCCAGAAGATGATCATGACGCTCTTCGGGCACTTTTTGAAGATAAGCCTGAACAGAAGCACCACAAGGATAGCGATGCTTCCGTATAAACTCATTTCCAGGACCTTGAGAAAAAACGTACTCATATGGGGTAACTTATGACTCCGTGTGCTTCGATATCATATCGATGAGCTTGGCTGCGTCGTCCTTACTGAGGCTCTTGCTGTTTCCGAGGAATGAATTCACGAACATCGGCAAAGACCCCTGGAAGTTTCTTGCTACCATATCGGCACTCTGCTGCCTCTGGACTTCCTCACGGGCCACGATATAAGTGATCGTCGCCTTGTTATTCGTGATAAAGCCCTTGTCCGACAGTCTCTTGATCATGGTATAGACAGTCGTCTTCTTCCATCCGTAGGTCTTCTCGCAGATATCGGACAGGTCACCCGAAGATATCGGGGAATTGTCCCACACGATCTCCATCAGTTTGAACTCGCTGTCTCCGATCGAATTGTCTTTCATATTAAAGTTCTCCCTTTGTGATTTTTGGTTTTATTCTACACATGTAGAGCAAGTGTGTCAACATCTTCCCCCTTACCCCGCAGCGGCAGGGCGTCTCTGTAAAAATCGAGGATTTCCTGTGACCGTCCCGGGATTAAATCAACCTGTGATTTTCCATAATGAAGGTCACAATTCGATCTCGTCTTCGAGTGTCGTGAACGGACCCGGGATAACGGATGCTCCTCTGTGATCTCCGAAGAAATCTCTGTTGAAGATGATGTCCTTTCCGTCAGGGGTCTCGAATCTCTGTTCAGGTTCGAAAGCATATCCCAAAGTTGTGGTTGAGATCACCCCTGTTTCATAATCGCCGATGAGTTCCTTGAGATTATTCTTCAATGTCATGCCCTTAAGTGTGATCTTTGCCTTCTTACGCTTTACGATAAGATTATCAGTCTCATGTTTGCAGACTGTTGCGCCGTTGATATAAGCATTACCTGAAAGCCAAACAGGAAGGTGACCGAAGTGGAACTTGGCAAGCTTACCCATGTCCGGTTCCTCGTCCATCATGAAGTTACTGATCCACTCATCATAAGTAGGGAAGATGTCGAACGGAGCAGTTCCGACTACAGTGTTGAACGGATGCTCAGGACCATTGTCCTTTTCGACTGCAGGCTTATTCTGAACGAAGATATTATTGTAGATCCGATCATCACCGTGAAGGATCGTCATGAAGCCGGCGACCTCGGTCCTGTGGCGGATGTGATACGGTGTGTAACGCGGTTCACGCTGCCCGTTCTCAATGCTGTCTACTCCTGAATTGATGAGACTGAATCCGCCAAAGATCAGGTTATGGACAACTGCGATCCCTTCACTCGGGATGGTGATGGAAACGTTGGACAGGAGAAGGTTATTATCGATGAGCGTCGGTCCGTGACCTACCTCAATGAAGACGTCAGTGGAGAACATAGCACCCTGCGCCTGCTCTAAGCCCTTCGGACGCTCATTGTCATACATGAGGTTTTGGGATACTCTCGCACCCTGTGCTTCCCAGTCGAGCCATACACCCATGATACAATCGTGGATGTGGTTTCTTCTTATCGTTACGTCGATGGCTGCGTGTAGCTTGATACCTGCTGTCTCAGCTCCGCCCAACTGCTGTGAATTACAGATGTGATGGATATGACAGTCTTCGATGGTAGAGAATACTGCTCCCATACGTCCGACGATACCTGTCTGCTCACAGTGATGGACTTCGCAGCGGCGGATCAGGTGTGAACCGATGCGTTCCTTTGTCCAGCCGTGATACTGGCCTCTGCAGACTGCGTCACGTTCCATCTGTGTCGGACTTTTCAAGTGCTCGGTGTAAAAATACATATCGTTCTCGATATCCCTGTATTTACCGAGAGAGATTCCGCAGCAGCGGCTGTTATATACTTCCAGGTCTTCGAGTATCCATCCGAGACTCCAGTGAGGTCCGATGAGCCCGTCCTGATAGGATGCCGGAGGTGCCCATGTGGTAGCACCGTTGCAGATCTTGAAGCCGCTTACGGTGATGCAGTTGAGCCCGTTCTTCTTCGGCATAAAGCAGTTACGGCGTACGAAGATCTCGACGTCTTCCTTGTTAGGATCGAGTCCTTTGAAATTAGCATAGAAGATCGTGTATTGTCCTTCGACGATCTCTTTTGCCTGGGCGTTGACGACGGTCTCTGTCTTGTCATCGCAGAACGAATTTGACTCGCCTTCCTGCGTGCAGAACCACTTGAACTCTGATTCCTTTGCGTTCCATGCGCATGGGTCTGCCGCGCCCTTGATACACTCGTCAAGAGTAGCTGTCTCGTACATCATGCGGCCGTTTAAAACGACACAGCCCGTGTGTCTTACAGTCGGTGCGAAATACCAGTCACCGCACACATAAGTCGTATATGGATTATATCCTCCGAAAACACCGTTATCGACTCTGACTGTCCAGACATCGCCCTTGAACTTTTTCCAGCCCTTCAAAACTTCAGAACCTGTGATAACAGCTCCCAGAGGCTTCTCGGATCTGTAGACGATACGCTGATCCTTTGTTCCTCCGGATCTCGGGATTACCTGCTCTCTGTAGATACCGGGAGCGACAACGACTTCATCGCCTGCACGGGCGATGGAAGCTGCCTGATTGATCGTCTTGAACGGTGCTTTCTTTGTGCCCGTTCCGTCTGATTTTGCTTTGGCGTTTACGTAGTAGATCATGTGCTTTTCCTCCCTATGCTATTGATCAGTTTTGTATCTTTGAGCTGCCCTTGTTCCTGATGTTCAATACTTCACAGGAACCTTCACCGAATACGGATTCCATGGCGGACTTAAATTTCACAGTGTTTTCTTTTAAAATAGCCGAAAAATATATACCCTGTAAACAGCAAGATTATCTTCGCTTCAAAGGCAAGTAAATTTGATGCTGCTTTTGAGTGGTTTTCTTAAACAAAGAGAGGATTTGCGCATTTTAAAGGGATGTCCCCA
The DNA here is from genome assembly GCA_024691135.1 of Clostridiales bacterium. GTDB lineage: Bacteria > Bacillota > Clostridia > Saccharofermentanales > Saccharofermentanaceae > Saccharofermentans. The sequence goes on along the minus strand of JAILNZ010000115.1, from coordinate 6,430 downwards.
AGTGAATCAAATCACTTTTGAGACATCCCCCTCAAATATATTAACGATTACGGAAGTACTGTATGACCTTTCCTAAGATAGCGGTCGCATTCTCTTGCAGCGCCCCTGCCTTCGGTCATCGCCCATACGACGAGCGACTGGCCTCTTCGCATGTCACCTGCCGCGAACACGCCTTCGATATTTGTCTTGAACTCGCCGAACTCCGCGCTTATATTGCTCCTCTTGTCACGGTCGAGCTTAAGTTCGTCAGCGATGATATCTTCAGGTCCCAAAAAGCCCATCGCGAGGATAACGAGATCCGCCTTGATCGTCTTTCTGGTCTCATCGATCGGAACCGGCTTTCCGTTTTCCCAGGACACCTGAACCACGCTTAGTTCTTTTACGTTGCCCTTGCTGTCGCCGATGAATTTCTCCGTCGACATGAAGTAGTGACGCGGGTCTTCACCGAACAGTTCCTCGGCTTCCTCCTGGCCGTAATCATTCTTCTTGATGAACGGATACTCAGGCCAAGGATTTGCTTCACTTCTCGAATCAGGCAGAGGTCCTGTGATCTCGAGCTGGATGACGCTTGCTGCTCCCTGTCTTACCGCTGTCGCGACGCAGTCTGTTCCCGTGTCGCCGCCTCCTATGATGACAACGTTCTTGCCTTTGGCCGATATCTTGAGGGAAGGTGCGGGACCGCTCTTCTTGAAGTGGTCGTCCTCAAAGAGCGCCTTTGTGTTTCCCCTTAAGAAATCCACGGCAAAATGGATTCCCTTGAGATCTCTTCCTTCCACCTTGAGATCCCTCGGCTTTGTCGAACCGCAGCACAGCACAACGGCATCAAACGAGCTCTTTATCTCCTTGGCGCTTATGTCATGACCGATCTCGACGCCGAGCTTGAACGTGACACCTTCCTCCTCCATGAGCTTTACTCTACGAAGGATGACTTTCTTGTCGAGCTTCATGTTCGGGATACCGTACATCAGAAGTCCTCCCGGTCTGTCAGCCCTCTCGAAAACGGTCACGCTGTGACCTGCCTTGTTGAGCTGATCGGCGCAGGCAAGTCCCGAAGGTCCGGAGCCTATGACCGCAACTTTCTTTCCCGTCCTCGACTTTGGCGGATCAGCTGTCATGTCGCCGTCACGCCATGCCTTTTCCGACAGGTACCATTCGTTATTCCTGACAGATATGGACTCGAAATTATTACCGCATGTGCATGCGCCTTCACAAAGTGCCGGGCATACTCTTCCGGTAAATTCAGGGAACCCGTTTGTCTTTCTTAATCTCCTGTATGCTTCCTTGAATTCACCCTTATAGATGAGGTCGTTAAATTCGGGAACGAGATTTGCCAGAGGACATCCCGTGGCAGCACGTCCCAGGAACATTCCCGTCTGACAGAACGGGATTCCGCAGTCCATGCAGCGCGCTCCCTGAAGCCTGCATTCCTCATCCGATTCGTAGATCTGATGAACTTCAAGATAGTCTTTTACTCTCTTCTTTATGTCCCGGTCAGGTCCTGTTTTTCTGTCAAACTCCAAAAAGCCTGTATTCTTACCCATGAACCTTTTCCCCCTTACCGGTTGCTCTCTCGAAAGCTTCCATGAGTGCATCATCGCCTTCAAGACCTTCTTCCTTTACCTTTGCAAGGTTCTCGTTGAATCTTGCATAATCATGAGGAAGGACTTTTACGATTCTTCCGATAAGATCGTCAAAGTTTGCGAGTATGTGCTCCGCATAGATGCTTTCCGTGTTCTTTACGTGCTTGGCGATCGTGCTCCTTACGAACTCGATCTCCTCAGGATCGGAAAGTCTTCCCAAAGATACGAGCTCCTTGTTGCAGCGCTGGTCAAAATCGCCGTTTGCATCGTAGACGTATGCAATACCGCCGGACATACCTGCCGCGAAGTTTCTTCCCGTCGCACCCAGGACTATTACACGTCCGCCTGTCATATATTCGCATCCGTGGTCTCCGACACCTTCGACGACTGCCGTAGCACCGCTGTTACGGACGCAGAATCTCTCGCCTGCGATACCGCTTATATATGCTTCACCTGATGTGGCACCGTAAAGAGCCACGTTACCGATTATCGTGTTCTCCTCGGAACGGAAAGTCGAATTCCTGTCCTTGCGGACTACGATCTTACCTCCGGACAATCCCTTGCCGAGATAGTCATTCGAATCACCTTCGAGTCTTAAGGTAAGACCGTGAGGGATGAACGCACCGAAGCTCTGACCTGCCGATCCCCTGAAGTGGATATCTACAGTATCTTCCGGCAGACCGTTGATGCCGTGTACTCTCGTGATCGCACTTCCGAGCTGCGTTCCGGCCGCTCTGTCGGTGTTGTGGATCTCAAGAGACATATTGATCTTCCTTGACTCATTGATCGCAGGATCAGCGAGCGGGATCAGTACCATATAGTCGAGTGTATCTTCGAGCTTATGATCCTGTTCGATCACATGGTGTCTTAAGACCGTGGAATCGAGCTGAGGTCTGTAAAGGATCGCGGACAGATCGATGCCTGTTGCTTTCCAGAACTTGATCGCCTTATTGGCACGGAGCATATCGGATCTTCCGACCATCTCGTCGATCGTCCTGAAGCCGAGCTGGGCCATTATCTCACGCAGTTCCTCAGCGATAAATCTCATGAAGTTGATGACGTACTCAGGCTTACCTTCGAACTTTGCACGCAGCTTAGGGTTCTGTGTCGCTACACCGAACGGACATGTATCGAGATTACATACTCTCATCATGGCACATCCTAGTGCTACGAGAGGTCCCGTTGCAAAACCGAATTCCTCGGCTCCGAGCAGGCAGGCGATAGCTACGTCACGGCCCGTTAAGAGCTTACCGTCAGCCTCGACCGTGATCCTCGAACGGAGGTCATTCAGGAGGAGTGTCTGGTGCGCTTCTGCTACGCCGAGCTCCCAAGGAAGACCCGCATTTCTGATCGATGTCCTCGGAGCTGCACCTGTTCCTCCGTCATAACCGCTTATGAGGACAACATCAGCGCGCGCCTTTGCGACACCTGCAGCAACTGTTCCTACTCCGACTTCGGAAACCAGTTTGACGTTTATCCTTGCAAATCTGTTTGCATTCTTGAGATCGTGAATAAGCTCTGCCAGATCCTCGATGGAATAGATATCGTGATGAGGCGGAGGTGAGATGAGACCGACACCCGGCGTTGAGTGACGTGTCTTTGCGATCCACGGATAGACCTTGCCTGCAGGGAGCTGTCCTCCCTCACCCGGCTTAGCACCCTGAGCCATCTTGATCTGTATCTCCCTGGCGTGTACGAGATAATCGGATGTTACGCCGAACCTGCCTGATGCCACCTGCTTGATGGCACTCATCTTGGAATCACCGTTTGGCATTCTCTCGTATCGGGACGGATCCTCACCGCCTTCACCGGTATTGCTCTTACCGCCGAGTCTGTTCATGGCTATTGCCAGTGCCTCGTGTGCTTCCTTACTGATCGAACCGTAGGACATGGCACCTGTCTTGAATCTCTTGACGATACTCTCTACAGATTCGACTTCGTAGATAGAGATAGGTTCCTTCGACGGAACAAATTCCAGAAGACCTCGTATGGTACAAAGTCTGGTGTTTTCTTCATTAAGTGTCCTGCTGAACTGCTTGAACAGATCGTAGTCACCTTTTCTGACGGCATTTTGGAGCATATAGACCGTCTTCGGATTGAACATGTGATACTCGCCGTCTTTGCGCCACTGGTAAAGACCGCCGGTCTCAAGACCTTTCTGTGTATCATTTGTCCTGTATGCCGCCTGAATCCTCATGTCGGCTTCTTTTGCGATCTCGTCGAGACCGATGCCGCCGATCCTTGATGCGGTCGATGTGAAATATTCTTCAATTACATCTTCGCCTATGCCGAGAGCCTCAAAGATCTGTGCGCCCTGATAGCTCTTGACTGCGGAGATACCCATCTTGGACAGGATCTTAACGATACCGTGTCTGGCGGCTTCGATGTAGTTGTCGATAGCTTCCTTTTCGCTTATGATGAGCCTTCCGTTATTGGCTTCGTTTGCTATGGTAGCGTATGCCATATAAGGGTTGATGGCTGACACACCGTAACCTACGAGGAGAGCGAAGTGATGTACTTCCCTCGGCTCGCCCGATTCGAGGACGATGCTCGTCATGTGACGCTGTCCTTTGCGGACAAGATGCTGATGAAGTCCGGATACGGCCAGAAGTGCCGGGATAGGACAGTTGTCGCCGTCTGCGTCACGGTCGCTCAGGATGAGGATGTTGTTGCCTTCCTCAACCGCCTTGGAAGCAGCTTCGCAAAGGCCGTCCATTGCTTTCTTCAAGGCCTTGCCGTCTCCGCCTGCCTCGAAGAGTATCGGCAGTACCTTCGACTTGAATCCGTCCTTCTTGATCGACTTCAATGAAGCGATCTCATGATCCTTCAGGATCGGGGATTCAAGAGCGATATGCCTTGCATCGGAAGACTTCGGATCGATGATGTTTCCTTCATTTCCGAGGTACATGCGCTCCATGATGACGATGTCTTCTCTTATCGAGTCGATAGGAGGATTCGTGACCTGCGCAAAGAGCTGCTTAAAATATGCATAAAGAAGCTGCGGCTTATCTGAAAGGACTGCAAGAGGGCTGTCGTTACCCATCGCTCCGATAGCTTCGTTTGCGTTTATCGCCATAGGAAGGATCATCTTCCTTATGTCCTCATATGTATAACCGAACATCTTCTGCTTCTGCTCGATATCGGAAGGAACGTCGACAGGCTTTTCTTTCTTATCGCAAAGGTCACCGATCTTTACGATATTGTCGCTGACCCACTTCTTGTACGGGCGCTTCGAAGCGATGCTCTTCTTGATCTCCTCGTTCGTTATGATCCTGCCTTCCTCAGTATCGATCACGAGCATCTTTCCGGGCTTGAGCCTGTTTTTGGAAGCGATCGTCTCCTCGGGAACGTCAAGAACGCCCGCCTCGGACGAGAGGATGACATTGCCGTCAGTCGTTACGTAATAACGAGCAGGTCTTAAACCGTTCCTGTCGAGAGTCGCGACGATCTGCCTGCCGTTCGTAAATGCAAGAGCCGCAGGTCCGTCCCAAGGCTCCATTAACATGCTGTTATATTCATAGAAAGCCTTAAGATCCTCGTCCATCTGCTCGTGCTTGATCCACGGCTCAGGGACCATCATCATCGCGGTCTCAGGAAGGCTCCTTCCGCACAAAGTCAGGAACTCGAGCGTGTTATCGAACATGGCGGAGTCACTGCCGTTATTGTTTATGATCGGCATGACCTTATCGATATCTTCGCCAAAAGCATCTGTCTTGATCGAAGAAGATCTTGCATACATCGCATTGATGTTGCCTCTTAAGGTATTGATCTCACCGTTATGGATCAGGTATCTGTAAGGATGAGCCCTCTCCCAGCTCGGGAATGTATTTGTGCTGTATCTTGAATGAACGAGCGCAAGAGCGGACTCAAAGGAAAGATCCTTAAGGTCAAGATAGAACGCATCCATCTGCTCCGGAGTCAACATGCCCTTATATACGATCGTGCTCGAGGAAAGGCTTGCAAAATAGAAATACCTGGGATCTGTCTCAGCAAGACCCATAGTCTTGGACTCGAGGACTTTTCTTATGATATAGAGCTTACGCTCAAAGTCTATCCCTGCTTTTACTTCACTACTCTTCCCGATAAATATCTGGGCGATATAAGGCCTGTTCTCTTTTGATGTCTTACCCAAGGAAACTTCATTTACCGGTGTGTCACGCCAGCCGAGAACGATCTGCCCTTCAGCTTCGATCGCCTTGTTGATCGTTTTCATGCACTTGGATCTGGCATCGGCCTGTCTCGGAAGAAAGACCATACCTACACCGTATTCACCCTGTGAAGGAAGTTCTATACCTTCTTCGGGACAGACTTTGCGGAAAAAAACATCCGGGATCTGAAGAAGGATACCCGCACCGTCACCTGTGTTCTCTTCACTTCCCGCTCCGCCTCTGTGAGCAAGATTTGCAAGAATGGTAAGACCGTCTTTCACCGTCTTGTGTGACTTTTTGCCGTGTACATTGACAACAAAACCGATACCGCACGCGTCGTGCTCGTATTCCGGTGAATATAATCCCTGCTTGTTCATTGAGGTTCCTCCTCATCTTTATTCTGTGAGGATAGTATCATTTTGCAAGTTTCTATTCAACATCTTGCAATTACTATGATAAAAAACGATAATTTTAGCGTGTGTTTCTGACGATTTTGCAAGATTTACATATGCGATATTCAATTTGTGGATGCCTCGCGCTTTGTGTCCTGTGCCTCGCGCCCTCTTCTCAAATCGAACCGTATTCATGTCTCAAGCCCGGAGCCCTCTAAATGTCTGTTTCATCAACTAAGAAGGCAGCTTAGCAAGAATCGCCGTCATCGCAACCTGTGCATAGGCGATTAGAACGGTTGTTTCCTCAGAA
>JAILNZ010000092.1 GCA_024691135.1 Clostridiales bacterium | reverse complement strand
CTGTGACGTGGAACCGTTACTCATCGTGATTTCGGAAACCGTTCTGATAGCATAAGGGAACTCTTCTTCAGCAGGAAGTCCAGGGACCAAAGATCTCTCTGCAAGAGCTCCGTGACCGATCTCACGGCGTCCCGGACTTCTGGAAGCCTTAGCTTCACCGACGGAATAACCCGGGAAGTTATAATGGTGCATATATCTCTTTGTATTGTCTGTATCAAGACCTTCAAGGTTCTGAGCCTCAGACAAAGGAGCAAGAGTACAGATATTAACTACCTGTGTCTGTCCTCTCTGGAAGAGTGAGGAACCGTGAACTCTCGGGATGATACCTACATCACATGAAAGAGGACGGATCTGATCGAGAGCACGACCGTCAACACGGACATGCTCTCTGAAGAGGTAATCACGGACTACCTTCTTCTCGAGCTTGTAGATAGCATCCGGAGCCCATGAAGAAAGTCCCTCTTCCTTTTCCTCAAGAAGATTTACTACCTCTTCCTGAAGTGCTGCAACGTTTGCATCCCTTACGCTCTTGTCATCGGAAAGAACTGCCTGACGCATCTTGTCCCAGCCATATTCCTTAACCATAGCAAATATCTCTTCAGGAACATCAGCTGACTCGTATGTGAACTTAGGCTTACCGATCTCAGATACGATACCGTTGATGAACTTACAGATCTCTTTACATACTTCGTGACCGTCAGCGATAGCCTGAAGCATTACATCATCAGGTACTTCGTTAGCGCCTGCCTCTACCATGCAGATCTTCTTCTCCGTGCATGCAAGTGTTACATACATATCAGAGATCTTTCTCTGCTCCTCGGTCGGGTTGATAACTGTCTTACCGTCGATGAGTCCGAGTACTACGCCTGCAACAGGTCCCTTCCACGGGATATCTGATATAGCGATGGCGATGGAAGTACCGATCATTGCGGTGATCTCAGGTGAACAATCCTGATCTACCGACAATACGAGGTTAGATACTACTACGTCATTTCTGAGGTCCTTCGGGAACAAAGGTCTGATAGGACGATCGATAACACGTGAAGTAAGGATAGCCTTCTCGGAAGGTCTTCCCTCACGCTTTATGTATCCGCCCGGGATCTTACCTACAGCATAGAGCTTCTCTTCATAATCGACTGAAAGCGGGAAGAAATCGATACCTTCCTTAGGCTTTTCCGATGCAGTTACTGTGGAAAGAATCGTTGTGTCGCCGTACTTAGCAAGTACTGAGCCGTTTGCAAACTGTGCAAGTCTTCCTGTCTCAACAACAAAGGGACGACCTGCAATGGTTGTCTCGAAAATCTTTTGCATATTTTACTCCTTTGAATAACTTGTAAGGGAGTAGCTTGCAGATTCACATCTCGACAATAATATTCGAGGTATCAATCTACACACTACACCCCTTCTGCCTTAATTGACCAATATATTATATATCAAAATAAAAAATTGGCAAAAACCTTTTCTTATAAAATATTTATAAATAAAGAAAAATAAACAAATACAATTTTTTGAGTATTGAACAACCCTGCATATTTAAATAAAATAGTAAAGGGGGAAATTATGGCAGTTAATCACGATCAATTCATTGAATTCTTTGATGCCTGTATGTCTTTCAAAGGAGATCCTTTGACGGATAATGATGCTGTAAGGTTTTTTGCAACCGAACTCGGAATCTGTAAATGTGATTATATAACATACAAAGACGGCATTCCCTCGAACCCTATCGTCATCTGTGATTTTTCCGAACCGGCATCGAATGATTACCGGTCATACCATTTTAAGAACATGTTCCGTTCCGCTGAGATAAGAACTTTCTTTTCGAGCGATGAATCAGGTAACTGTGAGGACTATGAATTCCTTTTGGATGTTTGGGACAGGACCATATTCAGAGCCCTCAACTGCTTTATCCTCACTTCCCAGGCACGTTACAACCTGATGCACGATCAGATGACCGGTATCCATAACCAGAACTTTTTCATGAGTCATCTTGCTGAGCTCTGCAAAGCAGGCAATATTTCCAACTATGTCGCTTTCTATATGAATATCAGGAACTGCAGATTCCTTAATAATGTTTTCGGAAATTCTGCTACTGATGAGATAATCAAGCATTTTGCCGTCGAACTCGACGGTATGATCGATAAGAACGGAGGCGAATGTCTCTCCAGACTCGGAGGCGATTTCTTCACTTTCATAGCTCTCAAGAAGAATCTCGACAAGTATCTGAACCTGATTAACGGCTTCCCGCTCGATTTTACATTCGGAACTGACAGGATCATCTATACTATCTCCCTGCGCGCAGGCGTTGCTGAACTTGATTCGAGTTATATTTCGCCTGACATGATCATGTCTGCGATATGTGCCGCATTCTCACTTACCAAGTCATCACCCAAGAATCCGCCGATCGTTTTCTATGATGATAAGGTAAGCAGTCAGATCGATTACAGGAATTCCCTTGAGGCTGATCTCCGTTCTGATCTCGATGCAGGCAAGCTTCTTGTATACTATCAGCCTTATATCACGATCGACGGCGATAAGAACAAGGTCTGCGGCGCCGAAGCACTCATAAGATGGAGACGCGAAGACAGGATGATAACTCCTGTAGAGATCATTCCTATCGCCGAGCGTAATAAGTTCATATCCGATATAGATTTCTATGTTCTTGAGAAGGTATGTGAAAAGCTCGCAAGTCTCAAAGAAGCCGGGATCAAGATCGTTCCCGTATCATGTAATTTCTCTGAGTTCGACTTAAAGATCGCTGATCTTTCTGACAGGATCGTATCAGTAATAGACAGACACGGTCTTGATCATTCTTCAATCATGATCGAATTTAATGAGACTGCTTTTACTAATGAGCCTGAACTAACGAAGTTCATCATAAACAGGCTTAAGGAAAATGGCGTTAAGGTCGGTCTGGACAATTGCGCTGATGTTTATTTCTCATATAAGACATTTACTCTGTCTGATTTTGACTACATCAAGATCGATTACAGGTCTATTGATACTTCTGACAGCAGGAAACTTATCATCCTCAAGAATGCGATAAGACTTGCCATGGATCTTAATATCGAAGTAATCGTAGAAGGAATCGCCGACGATTCCCTCATCAAAGAGCTCGTGGATATCGGATGTAATTCCTTCCAGAGCATCTATTTTGACAAGCCTTTGTCAGAGCGTTTCTTTGAAAACAAGCTCAAGAATCAGTGAATCACTTTAAGAAAGCTTCTTCTGTGGATCGGGGTCATTCCTGATTCTCTTATTGCGGCATAATGATCCTTTGTGCCGTATCCTTTATGCTTTGCAAAACCGTATCCCGGATATTCTTTATCATATTCGATCATCATGTGATCCCTTGTAACCTTGGCAAGTATCGAAGCTGCAGCGATCGAATTGGATTTGGCATCACCCTTGATAATAGGCTCCACATCCACACCTGTCCCGTCAAGCTTAACAGCATCGATCAAAAGAAGATCGGGTTTGATACTGAGGTTTTCAACGCACTCTCTCATAGCCTGTTTTGTAGCTTCAAGGATATTTATCTCATCGATTATGTCGGGACCTTTGGCAACTACGGCATAACTCAGAGCTTTTTCCTTAATTATCGTGAAGAGTTCTTCCCTCTTCTTCTCCGTCAGTTTTTTCGAATCATCGAGACCTAATATCAGTTCTTTGGGATCAAGGATACATGCGGCAGCAACAACAGGACCCGCAAGAGGTCCCCTTCCTGCCTCATCGATGCCTGCAATGAGCTTATAGCCGTTCTTCCAGGCTTTATTCTCATATTCCATCATCGCGACGTATTTCTTTACGAGTTCTTCCTTGGTCAGCTTAGCCATTTTACGGAACCTCCAGTGTGATCCTGCCTATCCTTGCCTGTCTCAGATCATCAAGGAAGACCTTGGCGAATCTGTCCTCATCGACTCTTCCGCCTGACATTATGCAACCTCTTTTTCTGGCCATTTCCAGAAAACGGTCATAATCATCGGTTATAAAATCATCGTCATCAGGAGATGCGATCTTAAATCTCTCACAAAGCTCCTTGGGATATCTGTCGAGAAGGATCTTTATCGTTTCATAGGCTATCTCTACAGAATCGGTAACTTCCTGCTTAACGGCACCCGTGGCAGTTAATACGAGCTGGCTTCTCTTTGTCTGGATCTTAGGCCAGAGTACACCCGGCATATCCATGAGTTCGAGCTGACCGTCTGTCTTTACCCACTTCGGCGCTCTAGTAACGCCCGGCTTATCGCCTGTAACAGCAACTTTACGGCCGCAAAGAGCATTTATGAGTGTCGATTTGCCCGTATTCGGAACTCCGACCACCATAACTCTGATTGGTCTCCCGATCCTGCCCTTTGACGCTGCTTTTTCGAGTATTGAAGAACAAAGTGTCCTCGATTCCTTCAAAAGCTCGTCCAGTCCCTTTTTCCTGGTGCTCTCCAGAGCGACCGCCGAGACACCTTTGCTCCTTAAGTATTCGATCCATGCTTTCGTAGCGTTCGGGTCAGCCAGATCAGACTTATTCAGGATAACCACTCTGGGCTTATTTCCGATGATATTATCGAGCTCCGGATTCCTGCTCGAAAAAGGGATCCTCGCGTCACATGTCTCATATACTATATCTACAAGTTTCATGTTTTCCTTGACATCATTGAGAGCCTTTCTCATGTGTCCCGGAAACCAGTTGATGCTTTTAATGTCGTCCATAGATACTCTCACTTAAGATTTATAGCGACCATTATACCATATTTCATCTTGCTTTCTTTTTTCCCGAAAAGATAACTATAACAACTGAAACTATGATAACAGGAATAACAGGGATCAAAGAAAAAGCCGATGGGCCGAGGATCTGATCGATATCGGTCGAAGAGAGCAGTAATGCGGGCATTGAAGCTGCATTCATGGCAGAATGAGCAAGTGAAGATATAAGCATCGAGCCCGTCTTCTCATACAGATAATCGATCAGGATGCCGAAAGAAGTCAGAGCAAGACAAATCATGAGGCAACCGGTAACAGCATGTCCGCTTCCATAGAAGTATCCGCCTATTATAACCAGAGGCCAGTGCCATACGCCCCAGAGGACTCCGCCCAGGATCCTTCCCGCCAAAGGTCCGAGATGTTCCTTAAGATAAGGATACATGACGCCTCTCCAGCCTGCTTCTTCACCTAGACTTGGGATTATCTGACTTACCGGAATAACAGTAAGTGACATTATCACGATCTCGATAAACATAAAAGAAGGGCTAAGAACAGACAGATCAACGCCGTTTAAGTCAGGTATCTGAGACAATATGCCTTCAATACCGATATTGAATGTTCCCGGGAAGATCAGGAAGAACAATGCCATACCGATCCATGTAAGTATCTGAGGTCCGGTTAATGCTAATGGAATGTACCTGAACTTCTTCGGCTTAAATCCGAGTTTCTTAAATCCTGTTCCAGAGATCAGTACAGCAATAAGCGGAATAAATACGGCGACCACCCTGAAAAGAAACAGAAACATAAGAGTATTGCCGTTCCTGAGCATAACGGCAGCTCCGATCATGGGGATCATGGAAACAGCAAATGCAATAACCATGAATGTAATGAATTTCTTTTTAGTAATAGTTTTAGGATCGATCATTTTTTAATCTCCTTTGTGTCCTTGATGATCTGACTATAGGATTTCTAAGAACGACATAAAAGGACACAAAACGAGCAAACGACTGATATCACGATATGAGACATGATCTGTCTCAAAAAAAGAGGGATGTTAAAGTGAAAAACCTTAACATCCCTCTGTTCAGTTTTGATCAATAACCGATATAAGATCAGGACTTCTCAAGAGCAAGTGTTCTTGTTGTGATATCACAAACAGAAGAAGGTCCGTAATACTGGATAGCACCCGGATATGTGAAGCATGTCTCAACTGCCCACTTCTCACGGTTAGCCTCAAAGAACTTGAACGGCTTGCCGTCGAGCTCAACAAGAGCCTTACGGATAACCGGCTTATCAGCGCCGTTTCTTCTCTCCATGTTCATCATCTTTGTGATAGGCATACCGCCTGCGATCCACTCTTCAGCAGGCTTGGAGATGTTGGAAACCTTGGAAAGATAACCTGTGTAACCATACTGGATGAGCATGAAAGCGTTGAAGCCAAGTGAATAGCAGTAATCTGCATCGAAGTTGGACGGGAATGCGCAGCGTCCCTCATAACCGAAGAAGTGATGCTGTGTTCCGAACTTGCCCTTGTATGTGCCTGCTGCCTTTCTCTTGGAAAGCTCAACCTTGACCATCTCAGAGAAGAGCTTCTCTGACTCGATAAGGGAAACCTGAACGTTACCGTGAGGATCTCTCTCGAGGAAGAGCTGCTGCTGAATACCCTGAGGAAGGATATCAAATACATTGAAGGAATCAGCGGAAAGACCTGCCTTGATGAACTCATACTTAGCATTCCAGTCAGGGAGAGCATTGAACTCTTCTGTCTTGGAGCCTGCAAGGAGCTCGTTGATCTCAGCGATAAGAGCAGAGAATTCAGGTACGAACTCAACGATACCCTCAGGGATGATAGCTACACCGAAGTTCTCGCCGTTATTGCCACGTGTCTCAACTGCATCAGCAATATAGTTTGTGATCTGAGCAAGAGACATCTTCTTAGCTGCTACTTCCTCACCGATAAGACAGATGTTAGGCTGTGTCTCAAGAGCACACTCAAGTGCTACGTGAGATGC
>JAILNZ010000066.1 GCA_024691135.1 Clostridiales bacterium | reverse complement strand
GGACTTGTTCTACAGGGAAAGATCAAGCCCAATGAGTGTCCTCTTTTCGGAAAGGTATGCAATCCCGATCATCCGGTAGGCGCGTGCATGGTATCCGATGAGGGCGCATGCTCGGCATTCTATATGTACGGAGGCGAAGTATGAATGAAGTGATCACGCTCGCTCACGGAAGCGGCGGCAGAAAGACATCCGAGCTTATCGGAGAGATATTCAGAAAGAATCTCGGCAACGAATACTTTACTGCGGACGATGCTGCGGTACTGCCGAAGCCTGAAGGACGCATCGCAATGTCCACTGACGGCTTTATCGTATCGCCCTGGAAATATCCTGGCGGCAACATCGGAAGACTCGCTGTCTGCGGAACGGTCAATGACCTCGCGTGCATGGGCGCAAAGCCCCTTTATCTCACATGCTCTTACATCATCGAGGAAGGACTCCCGATTGAAGACTTAGAGCTCATCGCTAAGACCATGGGTGAGACTGCAAGAGAAGCCGGAGTAAATATCGTCGCAGGCGACACGAAGGTAGCAGGAAAAGGTCAGGTCGATAAGATCTTCATTACGACCGCCGGTGTAGGTGTTATCGATGAGGGCATTAATACTTCAGGCAAGTTTGCAAAACCCGGTGATAAGATCATCGTAACGGGTGATGTCGGAAGACACGGAACCGCGATCCTTCTTGCAAGAGACGAGTACGGTATCGAAGCTGAAGTCACATCCGACTGCGCGCCTCTTTGGGAGCCTGTCAGAAAAGCTCTTGAAGTATGCCCTGAGATGCACGTCATAAGAGATGCAACAAGAGGCGGTGTCGGAACAGTTCTTTACGAGATCGCTGATGAGGCAGGTGTCGGTATAAAGGTCAACAGAAGCGATGTTCCTGTCGCACCCGAAGTTCAGGGCGTAACAGGACTTCTCGGCCTTGAGCCTTTGTACCTTGCGTGCGAAGGAAGAATGGTAATGATGTGTCCTGCGGATAAGGCTGAAGCAGTAGTTAATGTTCTTAAGGAGACCAAGTATACAGAGGGCGCCGCGATCATCGGTGAGGTCACGGATACTGAGGTAGGAAGAGTTGTCATGACTACTGAAGTCGGCGGACAGACATATCTTCCCAAGCCGGGCAACGAGTTGCTTCCCAGAATCTGCTGAGGTGATAATTATGGAAACAAGAGTAGCTGCAATCTCGATAATAGTGGAGAACCCGGAATCCGTTGAAAAGCTCAATGCTCTTCTTCACGAGGCCGGACAGTACATCATCGGAAGAATGGGCGTGCCTTACCGCGAGAAGGGTATAAGCATCATCATGATCGCCATCAACGCGCCCCAGGATTACATAAGTGAGATAACAGGAAAGATCGGAAGATTGGACGGAGTAAACGTAAAGACTTCTTATGCCAACGTCAAGTGATGACAGAGTAAGGATCGGAGATGCCGAATTCCCGAAGCCGTTCGTTAACGGCCTCGAGTTCAACGCGCCCGTACACGGCACGTGGAATATCGTGCACATCGGTTTCCGTATCCCCGAAGCGCATCAGATATACATCTGTGCCGAGAACTGTCTGCGCGGCGTTGTCATGACTGCCGCAGAGATGGGCGAGCTCGGAAGATTCTCATCAGTAGTTTTGGAAGAAGACGACATGACGCATTCGGGAAGGATAGAGGAGACCACGGTAGAAGGTGTTACCGACTGCCTTAATAAGCTCGCGAAAATACCACCGGTCGTCATCATTTTCCCTGTATGTGTTCACCGTTTCATGGGATGCGATATCGGATTCATTTATAAGCAATTGGAAGAACGTTTCCCTGACGTTAAATTCGTGAGGGGATTCATGGATCCCGTCATGCAGAAGCGCGGCACGACGCCCGATCAGAGACTTCGGAAAGCGATGTCGGAGATCATTCCGGAGATGCCTGCTGATTGCGATACTGTTGCCTTCGCAGGAAGCGACATGCCCGCAGTGCATAACGACTTTAAGACGGTCCTTGAATTCAATAACAAGACCGTAAAAGATACCGCGGACTGCAAGACTCTTGATGAGTATCTATCGATCGGCGCTTCATCTCTTTTTATCTGCCAGTATCCTGCGGGATTAATGGCAACCCAGACGATAACAAAGAGGCTTAACCGCAAGTATATTTATGCGCCGCTGAGCTTTGGTTTTGACACGATAAAAGACGAGCTCACTTCATCAGGTCTTGATATTCCCGAAGGATTTTTCGAGAACGGAATAAGAGCATGTGCTGACGAAGTAAATAAGCTTAAGGAGCAGATAAAGGATACTCCTGTTGCGATCGATTACACGGCTGTTCCAAAGCTCTTATCACTCGCAAGATTCCTGCTCGAGAACGGCATCAACGTTAAGACTGTCTATCTCGACGGCATAGACGGCAGCGAAGAGGAGGACTTCGGATATCTTAAGGCGAACTATCCTGATCTTATCCTTCATTCAACGATTCACGTAAGTGACAGAAGACCTGTAAGAAGCAGTGAGAAGGTCCTTGCCATCGGACAGAAGGCTGCCTGGTTCGAAGGAACGGAATATTTCGTCAACATGATCGAAGGCGGAGGCCTTTACGGTTTTGAAGGGATTACCGAATTCATAAGGCTTATGGAAGATGCTTTTGTAAATGCAAAAGATCTTCGTGATATTGTGCCGCGCAAGGGCTTAGGCTGCAGGAGCTGCATATGAAGAAGACGTACAGGATCTTACCGGTCTATACAGGTGATGTATCAGGCGCTGCAAGCGCCCTTTATGAACTTGGCGGCATGACCGTCATTCACGATCCTTCAGGCTGCAACTCGACATATAATACGCACGATGAGACCAGGTGGTTTGACCAAGAGAGCCTGATCTATATCTCAGGTCTTAACGACATTGACGCGATCACGGGTAATGATGAGAAGTTCATCAATGATATCTGCTATGCGGCTCTGAAGATGAAGCCTCTTTTTATCGCGCTCGCGAATTCGCCTCTGCCGTATCTTAACGGCACTGACTTTAAGGGCATCTGCAAAGTGCTTGAAGAGAAGACAGGGCTTCCCTGCTTCTATGTTAATACCAATGCGATGCA
>JAILNZ010000060.1 GCA_024691135.1 Clostridiales bacterium | reverse complement strand
ACCGAAGCTTCTTTCTCTTTATCGATGTCAGGTCCGACAGGAGCAAATTTAATGCCTGCTGCTTCGATAAGGCCGCGCCAGCACGGGTGTGAGCCGAGCGTGACCTCATACCCGTTCTTCATGAGTCCTTTTGAAAGATAGATATATGGCTGGACATCACCCCTGGTGCCCATCGTAAACATTGCGATCTTTTTCATTTCATATCTCTGTTATTCATTGCAATATATGACATGTCATTGATATGTCTCACAAGGTGCTTTCCGTCGTCCGCAATATAAAAGTGTGACACTCCGCCCGCAGGACCGTGGATATCCACATCGTATAAGGATTCAACGGGAAGACCCAGGTACATGGCATTCCACAGGCTCAGAAGATCCCCGTGCGAGACAATTATGATGTTTTCATCATTACCCTCCATCACTTCCTCGTAAAAAGGTCTCAGGCGGTTCCAGGCATCCCGCTTGCTCTCGCCGTCAGAAAACATCCTGTCGTCAACCGTTTTCTCCGGACATTCTATGTTTTCGCGAAGCCATCGAACGGACTTTCCGCAACACTTTCCGAGATTTCTCTCCCGAAGTTCCTGCCTCAGGACCGGCTCTGTCCCCAGATGCTTTACGATCTCTTCCGCTGTCTGCTTTGCACGCTTAAGATCTGAAGAATATATGACCACATCTTTTCCTTCCAGTTCGTCTTTCAGTCTTTTGCCGATGTGATCAGCCTGGATCCGACCAAGTTCCGTCAGATCCCAATCGGTCCATGAACCCACCATTCCGTTTTTATGATGGACTGACTCGGTATGTTGAACTGTGATCATATGCTTCATTGAATGATGTGCTCCCTTTATATATCGATGTATAGCCGGCACGATTACCTGGATTACAATATGGGTTTCTTGATATTGGACCGTTTAATGCTCTCGCTTTTATAGAAGTACATGGTGCAGTTGTCTTCCGGATCTGAAGGATCATAACAGATCATCTGGCTTTCCCGTTCCCCGAATGACGGGCTGCCCGCTCCGTTTCCCGTATAGGTCTGCCCGTTGACTTCAAATTCATATGTAACCATGAACACTGTGTCAGTGACATCCATGTCTTCTTCAGAATTCTTATGCGGACCTGTAGAAATACCATGATCCTCCCAATGATGTTCGATGATCCTTCCTTCAGTCCTTCCGGACAGTCTTTTGAACCACTCATCTTTTTCCTTCTCTTTAGTTTTCAATCTTTCCTGCGTGGATTTACTGTTATAGCGTATTCTGCCGATGATCGTAAAGACAACGGCAAAGATCAAGAGCCCGATAAGAAGATATTTTGTCATACAGAACCTCCGCCCACAAGAACTATTCTAATCCCAGACGGTTATAGACCGTCTCGATGAATGAGGATTTATGCTCGATGTATTTATCTATATCCCATGGAAACATCCGCGCTCCTTCTTCCTTTATCCTTCCGTATTCAGAAGCGGCATCAGGGTTACTTCTAAGATAATCACGGAACGCAATATGCCTTTTCAATTCCTTTGCATCCTTATCGCAAACATATAGATGGTGTTTCCTCAGATGTTCCTTCCCCTCATACTTAAAGGCTTCGCGCCCGGGAACACCAAGATCTCCCTCATGTGTATATCCTATCTTCTGAAGAGCTGATATTACGGAAGGAAGATATGTCCTGTCCTCTATAACGACATCGATATCGATAACGGGTTTTGCCGAAAGTCCTTCTACGGAAGTGCTTTCGACGTGTTCGATCCCTAAAACGATATCTTCAAGAACACTATTAAGTTCATCTCTGATATTAATGAAGTCCGTCTTCCATGCTTCATCATAAGGCTGTACAACGACGTGTTTTCTCATTACCCTTCCCCTGTCAGTTTGCTCTTCTGATCATTCAAAACTGCAATATTATGATTATAACATAATAGAAGGATACGTCTTACCGGATCATGACGTCCTCAGTAGGCTTAAGACGGACGACAGCATGTACGATCACCGCATGGATCGCTACGGAAAACAGGAGCATGATTACAACTGAAAGAAGCCATGCCAGAGGCTGAACGCTTCTAATGATATGAAGCTGCCTTCCCTCCACAAGGCAGATGACCCTATGGCCAAACCACGCACCTCCTATAATTCCGAAGATGATCCCGAGGACATGCGTGGCAACGGACTCTCCAAGCACGTATCCTGCCGTTTCCCACGTCGTAAAGCCGTTGATCCTCATGACGATGAGGCTTCGTTTCTTCCGGTAATACTGGAGATAGATCAGGTTAAGGAGCACACCGCCTGCCATCAGCGCGGCTATTCCGGTAAGAACTCCCGCGATCAGATTCATCACGGAAGTAAAGCTCTTGTATTCGTCCTGCTTTTTGGTCGACTCGATCACGTTCACAGGAGTCCCTTTAAGCATTTTTGCGATCGCAGATGCACGCTCTTTCCCGCATTTGACCAGAAAACAGTTATGCTCAGGCTCCTTTTTGAAAAGGGATTCGTAAGACGAATCCGACATGATCATCTGTCCGCCGAGATAATTGTTGAATACGCCTGCAACAGGGACTCTCACCCTGTTCGCACTCATATCATAGAGCGTAATATGATCTCCGGGCACGCGCCTTGACGTCTCAGAAGTTCTAAGATGTATGTAAAGACCCGGTTCAGAGGTTATCTCCATTTTCTTACCGCTCTTAACATCCTCCATCACAAAAAACGAAGGAAGTTCCTCGGGCGAACCGCAGATCAGTTCACCCCCGTTCATCCTGCCGCCTGCTTGAAAATAGAATTCACCGACGGATACCTCTATCCATCCTTCCTGCCCCGTTCCTTTGTTAACACCGGCATCAGTCAAAACAGAAATGATCTGATCCTCCGATGTCTTTCCGCCATCTTCAGTATCCCTGTCAAAGACGATCTTCAGATCGTAAATCTCTATGTCCGTATACTGCCTCTCAAGTGTTTCCGTCACGGACAGTTTGATCGTAAAGCCTGTCACCATGAGGATCATGCACCCTGTGATCCCGACAACGATAACAATGAAACGGCGTTTCCCCGTCCTTATGCTCCTTAAGATCATACGTACAGAGAAAGATGCCCCGCGGACGCCTTTGGTTACTCCTGTTCTCACTTTTTCCTTCAATCCCGAGGCCCGGTCACGATAATTCATCAGCCTGATGGCAGGTTCACGTAACAGCTCTGCGCAGGCAATCACCGCAGCAGCCGCGGAGATCAGTATTCCTGCGGCAAAAACAACAGCTGCCAAGACCGGTCTGAAGACAGGCTGACCTTTACCGTAAGTATAGAGCTTGGCGGACGAAGAAAGCACGATGGGCTGTATGAAGGCATAACCTGCCGCGATTCCTGCCATCATACCTGCCGCTGTCGGGATTATGCCTGCCGTCAGATATTTGAATGCGATCTCTTTTCCGGTCTCCCCCATCGCCTTGGCGGTTCCGATGAGCTTCCGGTCCTCTTCCACCATGCGGCTGATCGACGCATATATAACGAACGCTCCGACTATCACGAACGCAACTGCAAAAGTCACTGCAATGTCTGAAGTGTTCTCCGCTGCGATATAGATCGCATAGTAGCTGGAAGATCCCCATACATCCAGCACAAGCCAGGGATGAAGAACGTTCAGCCTTGTCAGTTGACTATTCATAAAAGGTAAAAAAACATAAAAGATGTTTTCTGAAGAACGCTGCTTTTGTGCGATCTTCTCCGACAGGTTATTGAGCCTTGTACAGACTAGTCCGCAATTCTCCAGATAGTCACCGGAAAAACGGCTTATTCCTTCCGTTCCTTCAACCCGAACGACTGCCTTCATGCAGCATCCCTGAAGCGTCTCGATATCAAAAGCCTCCGGCAGCACGATCGCGTAGCGGTTTCCCGGTACATTCAACGGTGCACACGGATGATCTGCATGTTCAGCGACTCCGCACACCGTAAAACTGGTCTTTACGAGCGTGGGATTGGGCTCAAGTTCGATAGTATCTCCAACCGACAGACCCAGTTCTTTCAATACAGGCTCTTCAAGAAGGCATTCGTCCGCTGTTTCCGGCATCCGACCTTCCTTAAGGCTCACGGTGTTGATCCTCTCGGTAAGAGAGATGACGTCAACTCCCGTTTTCTGTGTCGAGACTGCGCTTGCCTCCGTATACCAAACTTCCTCAACGTCTTTAACGCCCTTAGTATCAGCGATCGAACTTATGTCCTCTTCTGTCAGGAGCGTCGGCGAGATGATCTCTATATCACGGAAAGAAGTCCTGTCCCAATAGTGTTCGGCATTGTTCCTCATTGCCTCGGCTGAAAAATCGATACCGATATAGGCAGTTACAGCCAGCATCGCAACAATAAACATCGACAGACAGGCACTCTTCTGTCGAAGCATATAGCGTATCGCCATAATCCAGCGGATCTTCTTCATGCTCACCACTCGATCGTATCTGCGCTTCTGGGCGAATCCTGACAGAGAATGTTGCTGATCCTGCCGTTCTTCATCATAACGACACGGTCCGCGATCTTTGTGATCTCCGGATTATGTGTCACGAGCACAAGAGCTGTCCTGTTTTCTTCGTCACCTCTGCCGTTTCCCTGCCTGATCGCTTTTTCCAATGCGACCAGAACGTCCTTCGCTGACCGAATGTCCAACGCAGCAGTAGGTTCATCGGCCAGAAGGATCCTTGGACGCTTGACGAGTGCCCTGGCAACTGCTACACGCTGCTGCTGTCCGCCTGAGAGTTGTCCCGGGAAGCGGTTCGCTTCCGCTTCAAGCCCGACTGTCCGGATGATCTCATCAGTTGAAAGCGGATCTTCAGAAAGTCCCGCAATGAAAGCAATATTCTCGTATGCCGTAAGTTCCGGCATAAGATGATAATCCTGGAAGATAAATCCTACGTCCCGCCTGCGGTAAAGCGTCCGTTCCTTCTCACTTAGTTTAGTCATATCACGGCCGAAAGCCTCAAGCTTTCCGTCAGTCAATTCATCCATAAAACCGATAATGTTAAGGAGAGTGGATTTTCCGCAACCGGATTCGCCCGTTACGACGAGCAGTTCGCCGGGAAAGATATCGAGTGTAAAGTGATCTAACGCCCTGACTATACCGTTTCCTGAGGGAAAGTCCTTTATGGCATTTTCCAATCTGATACAGGGTTCGGTCATGCTCGTCATCGTGATACTTCCTTCCCGGGATAATCTTAAATTCTTTTCAACAATATCACAGACATGATGAAGTGTCCACATCTGCCACGAGGCGCTGTCAGACTTGAAGTGAACGGGACGTTTTGATACAATCTTGAGAAAACTGATTTGGATGGTAAGACTCGATGCGGTCAGTCTATGAAGCGAGTAAAGAGGATGGTGCGGAAATTTCCCGCCTGCTGGAAAGTCCGGTAGACGCGGGGCCTATTCAGGCTATATATACAAGGCGTCCGGACGCATATGAATCCTACATGAAGGAGAGCGGAGAACCCCGCGTATTTGTATCCAAGAGAGAAAACCGGGTAGCAGCAACATGTGCAGAACTCATAAGGGACGTCTATGCGAACGGTGAAGTTAAGCGTTCGGCCTATCTGTGCGGACTTAAGAGGGATCACACATATCAGGGTCTGATATCGACCGGCTCGGAATTCTACAATGCTATCCGGCGTCCGGACATCGATTTTTACTACTGCGGTGTAGTTGCAAACAACACGAGCGTGATGAAGAAGTTCGAGAAGAAGCGCGGCATCTTCTATTTCCGTCCTGTCGCTACTTACAAATCCTATATCCTCAGCCCGAAGCTCAGAATAAAGACGGAGGTCAATCCTTATACCTTCCGGCAGGCCACAGCCGCTGACACTGAGGATATCATCGAGTTTCTGAATACACAAGGCAGGAAAAAAGACCTTTTTCCGTATGTAAGATCGTTTGATGACTATCACGGTCTTCAAGTCGAGAATTTCTATCTTCTTACGGATGAACATGGTATCAAGGCTTGCGGCGCCATCTGGAATGTCTCGTCGTATAAGCAGTTTATGGTCAAAAAGTACAGTTGGTTCCTGAAGCCTGCGAGATTATTCAATCCTCTTATAACCCTGACTGGCTATCCAAAGGTACCCAAGGAGAATGAACTGATAGATCTTCCGACTATCTCCTTTTTCCTGAGCCGTGACGACAGCGATGACGGCTACCGTATCCTGTTCAACCTGATCAAAAACGAGCTCAAAAATCACTATTCTATGTTCCTCATCGGACTTCCCGATCAACACGTGATCGCATCCGTATTGAAGAATAAGCCGAAGCTCGCGGTGAAATCCGTGATCTATGAGCTCCGATTCTCAGGCCAGAACGATGAGCCACCCGTCATAGATCAGGGGCGCATCTATACGGAAAGCGCGACGCTGTAGTCTTAAGCCTGTCCGGTATCTGAAGATCTTTAAGATGCATAATTAATTACTCCATCTGATCACAGGCTGATCAAAATCAGCATTTTCATCAAGTCCCTGACCATCCCGTTTTTTCCATAACCGAAGCGTGAATGACGGGACCGCCCGATCCTCCTCATCCATGCATTCACCGTTATCATAAGAGGCAAATATAACGAATCTGTCTTCCGGAAAACCCATGATCAACAGGTCTTTCCAGCCTTTCATGATCGCTATTGCCTTTTCGAAAAGTAATTGCCTGTCTTCACCATCCAGGTATACCTCATTCCCGTCCCATTCCATCCAGGAAAGATCCGTATCTTCCTTTATCATGTCTGTACCGCAAAAGTTTCCCACACCGAAAAAGACTCTTCCGAACGGATCTTTCATCATACGGACCGGATAAGAGAGATCCGGCTCAATATCATCGATCAGGGAAGTATCAAAGAGCTCCTTTGCACTTGAGTTCAGCTTTATGTCAGTGACCCTCTCTAACGTCTTCAGATCAAATTCTCCTCTTCTTTTGCCGTCAAGAGAAATCGCAACATACGATTCGGTCACCTCTTCGATATGATCGCACCATAATATGTCACCTGTTCTGCCGGTCTCCATCCACTGCGGCGTCTTCTTATCATAAGAATAGCCTTCGAACGGCTCTTTCAGATCGTATCTTATGATCCCGCAGCCGACAACAATACAGAATCTCTCCTGAGGATCGATATATGCGTCAGCCGGGTCGCCATAGTGATCGCCGACACAAGCGATCCGTTTTGACCCTTCTTTAAGGTATAAAACGGCTTCTTCATATTCTTTTTGTATGAAATAATGCTCGGATCTTGCAAGAATATCCATATACCGTTCCTCTCATTCTTCTGCCTTTTCTTCAAGTATACTGTATTGCTCCAAGGATAGTATATTTTTGAGTGTACTCATAGCCTCAGTATACTGATTCGAATATGAACTGAAAGTATCGGTCTTCTGTATCCTAAATCCAAGGGAATTGTAAAGCATAATGGCTTTCCAGCTCCAAGGCTGCGTATGGATATAGATCGGTCTACATCCTTTCTGATAAAAACGGTTCATGGTAGCTATACATAAACTGCGGCCCAATCCTTTTCCCTGATGATCTTCTCTGACGATAAGCCAATGGAGAGAATTCACCGGAACGCCGTTTTTGTCATCCGTCCATGAAATACATGAACCTATTACTTTCCCTGTGCTTTCCACGAGAAAAAGAAGATCGTCCGTACAACCGTCATCAGAAAGATATTTACTGCAAAAGTATTCCGTTGCTTCTCTTTTGCTTTCAAAATCGCCGGCCGCGAACTCAAGATCCGCCCAATCCTTTTCAAATCCGGATTTGTATGAAACAATCTGATACTCTTCCGGAAGCATGATCTTCTTCAGATCATACTTTTCACATCTTAAGATCGTATTGTAAAAAGGTATCGTCCTGTCCAGCATAGTATCTTCCTTCTCAGTTTCGACTGCTGATCTATCACTCAATATTCATTATTACGTTGTTCGGCATAACGACACAGGGGTTACCGTCAATTACACTGAAGGTCATTCTGAAGAAATCCAGCTCATCCAGGTCAAAACCGGCAAAATCGTATGTGATTTCTTTTGTTTCCTTGCGGGTTTCGAAGACATCAAAAACATTCAGCGTTCCGACACAATGCTGCTCGAAATCCGAAACTTCCATATACAGACACGTATCGACTATTTGGAACAACTTTTTTCCGTCACCGCTCCACATGTAAGTTGCTTCACCATAAGAATAGTC
>JAILNZ010000052.1 GCA_024691135.1 Clostridiales bacterium | reverse complement strand
AGGATTATGTGTGATTCCGGCTTCGATACCTCTTGCAAGGTTTCCATAGCCTAAAATGCCGATTTTTATAGACATATATAGTATCTCTCTTTCTTATTTATTTTTTTACCCGATAATTATAAATGAAAGTTTTGCGATTTGAAATTGCAGAATCCCATTAAATTAGATTTCGTAAATTTTTTTATCTCATTTAGGTTGTCATCAAAAGATCATCTGGATGCCGATTTGGACAGAAGTGCTTTTACTGTGGTCTTCTGCGAAGAACCTCTTACGGCTTTGATGCCCTCGGTAAAGATCATCCTGATCGAAGATATGAGGAAGTCCTTGGTTTCCTTATCAAGACCGTCGTAGCTCTTTGTCAGGCGGTTTATGACCTTGATCTTATCTGCGGTAAGTTCCGTAAGCGTATATCCTTCATATCCCTTGAAGATCTTTGACAGAGCGTCGGCAAACTGCTTTCTCTGGGCTGAAGTGGATTTGTGAAGGTAATTCTTCAACGTCTTATCTATAAGCTCGCTGTCCCTGGTACGGCTCTTTTTCGTGATGAACTTGGTTCCGGTAAGTTCCCACGAGAATCCGTCATGCTGGTTAAATCCGCCCGTAGCAGTACTTTTTACGATCTTCTCGTCTTCTTTTCTTTCCAGGAGCATACCGATTATCGAGGACTCCGGAACGAGCGATTCGATCTTCTTCGTAAGCCTTAAGTATGTCCTGTCGTTAAGGAAGGCTCCTCTGAAGCCCGGACCGTCATAATTATATATCCTGGCTATCCTTGAATTGACCTTCAAAGGTGATTTTACAGCCGAATATATAGCGAGGTTTCCTCCCTTGGAATGTCCCAGGAGATATAGCTTGTTGTCGGGAAACTTCCCTGCAACGGTGTTCAGATAATCAATGGATTTTGCCTGAGAAGGGATAACATCAAGAAAACCCATGTTAAAGTCTTCTTTCCAGCCTGCCACGGTATCGTCGGTACCTCTGTAGGCGATCACCACGGAACTGTCATCCAGCTCGAATGTTATGGCCGCAAACTGCATCTCGATATCGGGATCGAAGATGCTCATATAGTTCGATATCCTGACATTTCTAAATCTCGCGCACTTTGAACATGCAAAGAGCAGATCTTCATAGTCCTGTTCCTTTACAAGCAGCATGCTAAGGACCTTAAGGCCGTTCTTCCTGACAAGGGACGCATAATCTCTTATCGTTATGCTCTCTTTTTCGATCTTGTCTATGACGGCATCAAAATACAGGTAGCAGAGCTTGGCAAAGATCATGCCGTCTACTTCGTTCATTGGGCTTTTCGAAAAAGTAATGTCTCCGCGCCAGGAGATATAATCTAAAATATTGCTCATAATGATCTCCTTCGTTTGAGAATATATTAAACCTATTTTGACGGCGATAAAAGTAAAAATGTTGTATAATTAAACTATAAATAGTCGGGAGGTGATCTTATGTCAATTCAGATCATAACTATCAGCAGACAGTTTGGAAGCGGCGGCAGGACTATCGCAAAGAAAGTTGCAGATGAATTGGGTTTCAACTACTACGACAAAGAGATCATCGACCATGTTGCGGTCGAGACAGGTTTCAGCAAGGAATATATCGAGGAGAGGGGAGAGCATTCTCCGGGCAGGACCATCCTCTCATACGGATTCGAACCTCAGGGTGTTCCGGGCATCATGAACGGCATGTCTGCTGCAGATTACCTCTGGAGCATACAGCGCCAGGTTATCCTTAAGATAGCCGAAGAAGACAAGCCTTGCGTAATAGTCGGCAGATGCGCTGATTTTATCCTCAAGGAATTTGACGGAGTATTCAATGTGTTTATCCACGCCGATATGGATTTCCGTAAGGAACGTATCGTAAAACTCTACGGTGAGAGCGAGAAGAAGCCTGAAAAGAGGCTTATCGAGAAGGATAAGAAGCGTAAGACAAATTACAAATACTACACAGGTCAGGAGTGGGGAGATTCCGTAAACTATGATCTCAGTCTTGACAGCAGTTTCTTCGGTGTTGATAAATGTGCAGAGATCATCTGTGATCTCGTTAAGAATAAATGAGTACTCAAATTGATAAAAACAAAAAGAAATCTAAAAGCAGGTTGGTCATTATTATAGTGGCCGGCCTGCTTTTGCTTATAGGTCTTCTTGTTGTTTTGTTCAGTCGGGTATTTTTTGCAATCCCGTTTTTGTATTCTCAAGAATCAGATAGCGAATATATCTTAAGTTTTTTCCTGCAACCAATTAAAGTAGAAGAAGTAAGAGCAGTGTATATTACCGATTACACAGCTATGGATAGAGGAGAAGAAGTTAAAACCAGTTTTAGTTTCATAGAGGTTCCGTTGGAAAGATGTTTAATTCCCGGGCATGCCCGGTGTTTGGTATTTAAGAACTGGGATTCGTCTTTCTATCCTTTGTCTAAGGCTTATCGTAATAGGGAAGAGAAGATAGACAGTGGAACGAAAAGCATTCAGTTTGCGGCACCTTCTGCCGATCCTGATGACCAGTTTGACATTCTGATAATTATAAACGGTGTGTTGGTTGCATATTTAGATGATGTAAACTCGAATAACGGTACAGACATGATAGCTTTTAAGCCTGTTATATATTTGTATCCGGAAGAAACAGAAGATGTAAATGTAGATTTGAAACTTGATGGTTATATCACGAGTTCTTATCCTCCGTATAATGACGGCTGGACCGTAACAGCTGAACCTGACGGAACGTTGACCGATGATTCGGGAAGAATGTACAACTATCTTTTCTGGGAAGGAGTATTTTTGCATCCTGATTTTGATTACAACCATTATTTCTGTGTTACGGGAGACGCGACCATGGAGTTCCTGGAAGATTATCTGAGATGTGCAGGTCTTACAGACAAAGAGGCAGGAGATTTTATCTCTTACTGGCTCCCAAAGATGGAGAGCAACAAATACAATCTGATATATTTCCAGACAGATGAATATGAAAAAGAGGCCAAACTTAGCGTGTCCCCAAGTCCTGATACGATAATTCGAGTATATATGGTCTTTGAAGGAAGCGAAGATTATAAGGAATCCACTGCAGTAATGCCTGAAACTCCCGAAAGGATCGGATTTACTGTTGTTGAGTGGGGCGGATCGGAAAAGGGATCATAAATATAGATTCACGGGTTGAATAATATAGTGAAAAACTATATAATTCACCCGTAAAGACGTTGACTGAGAACAAGTAGTTCTTGATCTGACCTCACAGAGACAGGGCGGTTGGTGAGAGCCCCAAGGTCATTCCTGATACGAATACCTCTCAGAAGTCGGATACTGAATTGAAGTGTTTGTAGCATTTTGTAGTTTTTCCGTTTACCTTTGGCGGAGCTTGTAGTACTTCATAGTAGGCTATCCCGGAGTTGCACACGTTACAGTGCCGAAGTATGTCAGAATACTTCATGAGTCCTTTAAGCGCGAGCTTTTGGGAGAACAGAGGTGGTAGCACGGATATTTTTCCGTCCTCTGGACTATTATATTTGGTCCGGGAGGACGTATATTTCCTCCTGACGAAGTTAAGGAGGATTTTTTATGTTAATCAAGATCATCATGCTCGTAATCTTTTTTGCGAGTGTAGTTGCGGTCGGTATCGTTTGCAGAAGAAAAGCAACGAACGTAAACGGCTTCGTATTGGGCGGCCGTAACGTAGGACCGTGGCTTACGGCATTTGCTTACGGTACATCGTATTTCTCAGCCGTTATCTTCATCGGTTATGCAGGTCAGTTCGGCTGGAAGTTCGGTCTTGCATCCACATGGATCGGTATCGGTAATGCCGTAATCGGTTCTCTTCTTGCATGGGTCATCCTCGGAAGAAGAACAAGGATCATTACTCATAAGCTTGACAGTTCCACGATGCCTGAGTTCTTTGACAAGAGATTTAAGTCAAAGTCTTTGAGGATTGGTGCTTCTGCCATCATCTTCATTTTCCTTATCCCTTATACGGCTTCTCTCTATAACGGTCTTTCAAGACTTTTCGAGATGGCCTTCGGTATCGATTACACGGTATGTATTATCGCAATGGCTGTCCTTACGGCTGTTTATGTCATCGCAGGCGGTTACTTTGCTACTGCAGTCAACGACTTCATCCAGGGTATCATCATGCTCGTAGGTATCGTAGCGGTCGTTCTTGCAGTTCTTAACATCAACGGCGGTCTTATGGGCTCTGTCATCAAGCTTTCTGAAGTCGAAGGTTCCTTCCCGGGATCCTATTCTTCATTCTTCGGACCTCTTCCTTTGGATCTTCTTGGTGTTGTTATCCTTACTTCCCTTGGTACATGGGGACTTCCTCAGATGGTTCAGAAGTTCTATGCCATCAAGTCTGAGGATGCTATCCGTAAGGGTACGATAATCTCCACATTCTTTGCAGTTATCGTTGCAGGCGGATGCTACTTCCTCGGCGGTTTCGGACGTATCTTCCTCACACCTGAGCAGGTTGATGCGATGGGCTTTGATCAGATAATCCCGACAATGCTCGAGAAGCTTCCTGATCTTCTTATCGCCGTAGTTGTCATCCTCGTACTTTCAGCCTCAATGTCAACGCTTTCTTCACTCGTTCTTACTTCCAGTTCCACTCTTACGCTTGACTTCGTAAGCGGAACGATCGTTAAGAAGATGTCCGAGACCAAGAAAGTTGTATGTCTCAGGATCTTTGTATTCATATTCATCCTGATCTCGGCTGTTATTGCCATTATCCAGTACAACAGTTCCGTTACGTTCATCGCTCAGCTCATGGGTATCTCCTGGGGTGCTCTTGCAGGTGCTTTCCTTGCACCGTTCCTCTATAGCCTCTACTGGAGGAAGACAACCAAGATCGCATGCTGGGCATGCTTTATCTTCGGACCTGTCCTTCTTGTCGTAAACATGCTCTGGAGACCTTATCTTCCTGCTATCATCCAGTCACCGATCAACTGCGGTGCTTTCGCAATGCTTGCGGGATTTATCATCGTTCCTGTTGTAAGCCTTATTACTCCCAAGCCGGAGAAGGCAATGGTCGACGATATCTTCTCCAGCTGTGAGAAGGAAGTTAAGACGGTCGTTAAGCACCAGCTTGATGATCAGAACTGATCTTTTTCGAAAAAATATCGGGCTGTCTCAAATGATATGAGGCAGCCCTTTTTAAATGTGGTAAAATACATCCTATGCCACTTTTATCTGTAGACAACATAAGCATGGATTTTCACGGCAGGGATCTGCTCGACAAAGTCTCCTTCAGGATCAATGAAGGGGACAAGATCGCGTTCATCGGAAATAACGGTGCCGGAAAATCGACTCTTTTCAGGATAATCAGAGGAACACTGACTCCTAAGGAAGGCAGGATAATCCGTCACGGCAATACTATCGTCGGTTTTCTGTCCCAGAACATGGAGGAGCAGGATTTTAACGGAAAGACTTTGAAGCCTGTACGCCTTTCCGAAAAAGAGTCGGAAAAATCATATCTTGAGATGGAACTTTCCACGATCGATCCCGGGTCAGAAGCATACAGGGAAAAGAGCGAAGAATATTCCAAAGTCCTCTATGAATATGAAGCCATGGGAGGATATGACTTCGATTTCAGGATGAAGGAAGCCCTGGCAGGTCTGGGTCTTACTGATATTTCCGAAGACAGGGACCTTACTACTTTGTCCGGAGGCGAGAAGATGAGAGTCTGTCTGGCTCAGCTTATCGTAGCAAGGCCTGATATACTGATGCTCGACGAACCTACCAATCATCTGGATATTGAAGCAGTGGAATGGCTTGAAGGTTTTTTGTCATCTTACGGAGGTGCCGTATTCGTAATCTCCCATGACCGTCATTTTATCGATAAGGTTGCAAACAGGGTCATCGAACTTAACGATGGTTCCGTCCGTGAATATAAGGGTAATTATTCGGATTATAAATATCAGAAAGCGGAATTCCTGAAGTCTCAGGAAGCCACTGTCAAAAATCTCGAAGCTGAACTCGAGCACCAGCTCGATGTTAAGCAGACAATGCTTTCTCACAGGAATATAAGCGGTTACCATCAAAGGGAAAAGATGGTCAATAAGCTTCAGGATATCCTTGATTCCGAGAGAAGAAAGCTCGGTAATGATCCCATGAAGATGAGCTTTACACTCGTTCCGGAAGACAGAACGGGAGCGGAAGACAAGATCCTTATCCAGGTTAAGGATGTAAGCAAGAAATTTGACGATGATCCGATGCTTTTCGAGAACATAAGCTTTGAGCTTAAGGCAAACCAGAAACTGTTTCTGTGCGGCCCAAACGGATGCGGCAAATCGACTCTCCTTACCATGCTCCTGGGAAGACAGGGCGGATTCGACGGAACGGTATTCGTATCTTCGGGTGCATCCAGCGGTTTTATGGGGCAATTCGTGCCTTTTGAGAATGAGGATATTACTTGCCTTGAAGAGCTCCTCGGAAGAACGGATATGTCTGAGACAGCAGCGAGAAACATGCTCGCCAGATTCGGCTTCAGGGGACTTGACGTGTTTAAGAAGATCTGCGTGCTCTCCGGAGGCGAGAGATCGAGGCTTTATCTTTGCTGCCTTCTGCAGGAAAAACCTGATATCTTATTCCTTGATGAGCCTACCAATCACCTTGATATCGAATCCAGAGAAGTCCTTGAAGACGCTTTGAGAGACTATAACGGAGCGATCATCTGCGTAAGCCATGACCGGTTCTTCATCGATAAATGTGCAGACAGCATTCTCGGGTTTGCAGGTGGGACGGCAAAACTATATGATAAATACAAATATTACCGTCAAAGCCTTAAAGATTCGCGTGAAGAACAGGTTAAGGTGAAAAAGGAGCAGGAGGAAAAGACTTCCAGAGTAACAGAAGCAAAGGTCAGTTCCATGAACCGCGCACAGGAAAGGAAGGCTGAAGCAAAGCGCAAGGAAAGACTCCGCTCTCTCGAAAAAGAGATATCTGAACTTGAACAGATACAGACGGATATGGAAGCTTCATTCGGAGCTGATACAAAGCCTGAAGAATACGAGAGATTTGCTGATAATGCAAGACATCTCGAGGAATTATATGATGAATATATGAGCCTGGAGGATTAAATGGAGCCCGTCACGCACGACTTTAATACATCATTGATGCATAGAAAACAGATCATTCATCTTGTTTTGCTGTTTCTGATGTCTGTCCCGTTTTTTGTCCTGGCTTTTTTGATGCGTGAATCTTCTCACGGTGAATCATATGGTTTCCTGTTTTTTGGATTTATTATCGTTCTTCCTTTTGTGATAGCTTTCATAAGATATCTGATGCTTCGTAAAAGAACGATCAGGGGATATCAGATTACGTCAGAAAGTGTAATAAAGATCAATGACGACTCATTTGATCTTAGGGAAAAGACATTGTTCTTTGTTCCGGGCACAGGTTTTATGAGATTATTCTGGTTCTTCCCGAGAAGATTATGTGTCATGGACACAGACCAAAAAACAGTTGCGTATTATTACTGCGGTATTGCTGCCGATTCTAAGACATCATCTGAGATAGAGGACTTTATCGGCCTTTGCCATGTGATCTGTGAAGCCGTGAAACACGAGCTTACTGCTCAGGAAGTTCAAGAGGAGATGGATAACAGATTCGACGTTGTAACTATCAGGTTCCCTTTAAGATCGATCAGGAATGAATTCTATAAGACAGGATCCTTGCCTCTTATTTTCGGAGTATTAGGTTATGTTTTATCTTTTTGCTCCTTTGACGATCCGATGATATCGGGAGCATCCATGAAGTTCCTCAGATATCTTTCCATAATCTGTATCTTTGTAGGCTTTCTTTTTGCTTTGCTGTTTTTACTGAAATACAGGATAACCCCGAGAAAGATCGAGATCAGAAAGGAATACCTAACGATCGACGGCAAGGTGCTTGATAAGAACAGGATCTCCAATATTAGGATGAGTCAGAAGAATACCCTTTTGACCAGGGGCGAAGAAGATTCATGGCTGTTCATAAGATATGAAGACAGATGGCTCCGTTATTTCCTGGGTCAGGCCAAGAATCCCGACTGCTTTGAGGCAAGAAGGAGATTAACCTCGGCCATAAGGATCCTTATGGGTGATGAAGAAGACGGTAGAGATCCTGGACCTGACGTTCAGGACGAGACTTCGGATAAGTGATAGAATATCTCGCGTTGTTATGTTGGTATTGAGTAGAAACGGATGAGATTATTTAAGAAAGACAGGCAATTCTACAGAAACGTATTCGTACTGGGTTTCCCGATAGCGGTGCAGACACTTATTACGGTAAGCGTCGGAATGCTCGATAATATAATGGTAAGCCGCGTATCCCAGGATTGCTTCTCCGCTACGTCTCTGGCCAATTCCTATATGACAGTCTTTCAGATATTCTGTATGGGTCTCGGAATGGGCGCATCTGTCCTGGTATCCAGATACTGGGGCATGAAGAACACAGGCGACAAGGACGGAAAAGCAGACATATCCCTTAAGCAGACCATAACACTCATGTTAAGGCTTATGTTCCTTGTAGCATCGATATTTGCTCTGGGAGCGGTATTTTTTCCGGGACTTATCATGAAGTCCTATACATCCGATCCCGTTCTCATAAAAGTAGGAATGATCTATCTTAAGTATTCTATCCCTACGTTCTTTTTCCTCGGGTTATCTCTTGTAACAACGATAGTCCTAAGAAGTATCGGGCAGTCAAGATATCCTTTGTATGTCTCGATATGTGCTCTGTTTATCAATCTTACCTGCAACTATATGCTGATATTCGGCCGTTTCGGTGCTACGAGACTTGGTATTGCAGGCGCGGCGATAGCTACTTTTATAGCACGTGCCTTTGAAGGAACGGCTGTATTTGTCTATCTTGTGGTGATCGATAAGAAAGTCTCCTATCGTATCAAACATATCTTCATGAAGACAAGGGCGTTGATCGGAGAGTATCTGAAAGTCTGTATACCTGTTCTCCTGAGCGATGCCATATTCGCTATCGGAAATAACGCGATAACAATGGTAATAGGTCATCTCGGCGGAGCATTTGTCGCCGCCAATTCGATAACTGCCGTAACTCAGCAGCTTAGTACGGTAGTAATTCAGGGCGTCTGCCAGGCAGGTGCCATTATTACGGGACAGACATTGGGTAACGGCAAGAAGGAAAAAGCCGCAGAACAGGGATGGCTGTTTTTGGGGCTCGGATTTGCGCTCGGATCATTATCGGCACTTTTTATTTATTTTACGAAAACACCGATCATACTCGCATTTGGCGACAAGACAACGGCTGAGGCTGTTTCCATCGCATATCAGCTGTTGAACTCAATAAGTCTCATTATCATATTCCAGGCCACGAACAGTATCATGACCAAAGGCGTTTTAAGAGGCGGCGGAGACACAACGATGCTCATGCTGGCCGATAATATCTTCCTTTGGATACTTGCCCTTCCTTTGGGTCTTCTGGCAGGATTCGTCCTTCATCTTCCGCCGTTCTGGATCTACTTCTTCCTTAAGTTCGACCAGGTTGCCAAGACGATCTGGTGTGTCTTAAGGCTCAGGAGCGGAAAGTGGATCAAGAAGATCACCACCGGCAAAAACTGATATATGTCCATTCTTTTGCTTGATTTTTTCCGTTGTCGAAAAAGATCACTGACTCCAAAATAATAGAGGAATCATAATTCCGGAGGTCAGTATGTCAAAAGAAGCAAAGATAACAGTTCATCCCTCATTTGAGATAGGTGAGATCTCACCGAGGCTCTTTAGCGCTTTTCTGGAGCCGATCGGGACCATGGTTAACGGCACCATGTTTAATCCCAAGCATCCGACGGCCGATGAACAGGGTTTCAGGACTGATTTTATCGAAGCACTCCGTAAGACCGGTGTTCCTGCGGTAAGGATGCCAGGCGGAAACTTTGTATCATGCTGGCAGTGGAAGGATTCGATAGGTCCCAAAGATCAGAGGAAGACGCATCTTGATCCTTCCTGGTATCAATATATTACTAACGAAGTCGGTCACGACGAGTATCTTATGTGGGCTGAGAAGGTCAAAACATCTCCTCTTTACACGGTCAATCTCGGTACAGGCACGATGCAGGATGCCATGGATGTAGTTGAATATTCAAACCATGAGGGAGGAACATACTGGTCGGATCTCCGTAGAAAGAACGGACATGAATCTCCATATAATGTTGATACCTGGTATCTGGGAAACGAGATGGACGGTCACTGGCAGTCAGGCTCATGGGAGAGTGATCCCAAGGGATACGGCGTCAGGTGTCTCGAGACAAGTAAGGCCATGAAGTGGATCGATCCTAAGATCAAGACGGCAGTCTGCGGTTCCTCCGCTCCTTTCATGGAACATTTTCCCGAATGGGACGAGAAAGTCCTTGATAAATGTTATGACGTAGTGGATTATCTTTCAGTCCATTTCTACCACAGCGCGCCTCCGGGAGATATCAATGCCCTCCTTGGCGGTTCGGTCTATTATGAGGATTTCCTTAACACGGAGATAGCAATGTGTGACTATGTTCAGTCCAAGCACAGGTCTCCGAAGAAGATGATGATATCCCTTGATGAATACGGTGCGATGATAAGGCCCAACATGCCTTTGAATCCTGGTTGGGGAAGATACAATATGGCAAGGATCCATCACAGTTTCAATCCTGACCGTAAGTATGTCCGGCATGATCCCGATAAGATGGAACATTTTGTATTCCCGGGCAGTGATATGGAGCATATGCTCTCCATGGTCTCTATCCAGCTCGCGCTCTTAAGACATGCGGACAGGGTAAAGATCGGCTGTATGACAGGAGGTCTTCATGCTCTCTGTGCTTCAGATCATGACAGGGTATGGAGGACTGCGTCTCATTATGCAATGAAGCAGCTTATCGATCTTGCCAGAGGAACTTCAATGGAAGTAAGTATAGAGTCGGAAACATTTGATATGCCGGGTTATGCGGTTGATGATACATCACAATATACAGGTAAAGACGGAGTTAATTATGTAGACAGTGCGTGTGCCTATGACAAGGAAAATAAGAGGATAACAGTATTTGCAGTAAACAAGAATTCTTCGGATGAGTATCCGCTGACCGTTGATCTTACGGGATTTACGGGCATTAAGCCGGTATCTCATCTTGAGATCTCCTGTGATGATGCACAAAAGATCACGGATCCGGACGATGATGCTTTCTTTGAGCCTAAGACCGTTTCCGGTACTTCGTTTGATAACGGTTTATTCAAGACTCATGTTAAACCGCTCTCCTGGAACGTGATCGTCTTTGAAACCGGGGTATAAAGATATTTATATTCGTTAAGGAAAAACGCCGATACCGAATTGAGAAAACACTTGCGGATATTGTAAAATAATCCTATCAATTCAAAGGCGGGCTTTTCTTATGGGAATGACAATGACGCAGAAGATCCTGGCTTATCATGCCGGGCTTGATAATGTCAGCGAAGGCGACCTTATAGAGGCCGGACTTGATATGGTCCTCGGAAATGACGTAACTGCTCCGCCGGCTATAGATATCCTGAACAATATGGGCGGCAAAGTCTTTGACAAGGACAAGGTAATACTTGTGCCCGATCATTTTACTCCGAACAAGGATATAAGATCTGCGGAACTTTCAAAATGCATGAGGTGTTTTGCCGCGGACAATTATATAAAGCATTATTACGAATTGGGAGATGAAGGTCATGGTATTGAGCATGTCATCATCCCTGATAATGGTCTTGTTTTCCCCGGTGACGCTATAATCGGAGCTGATTCACACACCTGTACTTACGGTGCGGTAGGCGCTTTTGCAACAGGTGTCGGGTCGACCGATCTTGCCTGCGCCATGGCATCCGGCAAGACCTGGTTCAAGGTTCCCGAAGCAGTCAAAGTCGTATTGAAGGGTAAGAAAAATGAATATGTTACAGGAAAGGATATTATCCTTCATCTTATCGGTCTTATAGGTGTCGACGGAGCTTTGTACAGATCCATCGAGTTTACGGGTGACGGTGTACATGATCTGTCCATGGATGACAGGCTCACGATATGCAATATGGCTATCGAAGCGGGCGGCAAGAACGGTATTTTCCCTGTCGACGAAGTAACACTCGCTTATATGGATAAGGTCAATCCTATAAGGTTTACGAGTGGCGGATATAAGGCATTCGTTCCTGATGACGATGCAGTCTATTCATCAACTGTTGAGATCGATCTTTCCGAAGTTCCTTTGACGGTAGCTCTTCCGCATCTTCCTTCGAACACAAAGAGAGCAGAGGATGTCAGGGACATGAAGATCGATCAGGTCGTCATCGGATCTTGCACCAACGGCAGGATCAGCGATATCAGGATGGCAGCATCTATCCTTAAGGACAGGAAAGTGGCACATTCAGTCCGCTGCATCATAATCCCGGGTTCCAGGAAAGTATATAGGACAGCTTTGGAAGAAGGGCTTATCTCAATCTTCGAAAAAGCAGGATGTGTAATATCGACACCAACTTGCGGCCCTTGTCTCGGAGCTCATATGGGAGTACTTGCAGGCGGCGAGAGATGTGTATCGACAACTAACCGTAACTTCGTGGGAAGGATGGGAGCCAAGGATTCCGAGGTAATCCTTAGCGGGGTTCCCGTTGCGGCTTCTTCTGCGATTCTGGGCAGAGTAGGAACACCGAAGGAGGTATTGTGATGAAAGTTAAGGGCAGCGTATTCAAATACGGCGAAAATATCGACACAGATGTCATCATACCTGCAAGATTCCTGACTACGGCAGATCCGGAACTTCTGAAGATCCACTGCATGGAGGATCTTGACGGTGAGTTTATCAAGAAGGTAAGACCGGGTGACATCATAGTGGCAGGCAAGAACTTCGGCTGCGGCTCTTCTAGAGAACATGCTCCCGTAGCGATAAAAGCAAGCGGTATCTCCTGTGTCATAGCAGAGGATTTCGCGAGGATCTTTTACAGGAACAGTATTAATATGGGACTTCCCATCCTCGAATGTAAGGAAGCATATGAAGGGATAGATAATGGTGATGAGGTCGAAGTAGATTTTGAGGAAGGACTGATCATCGACAAGACAAAAGATCTTGTATTTAAAGCCAAACCGTTCCCGCCTTTTATCCAGAATATCATCGATGCGGGCGGACTTGTGGAATACACGAAGGGAAACAGATGATGAAAGAGTATAACATTGCGCTTATAAAAGGAGACGGCATCGGACCGGAAGTAGTTGACGGTGCCGTCAAGGTTATGAAGGCAGTATCGGAAAAAAAGGGCTTTGGCCTTAACTTTACCGAATGTCTTGCGGGCGGCTGTTCCATCGAAGAATACGGTGTGCCCCTGACCTCTGAGGCTCTCGATATCTGTAAAAAGAGCGATGCGATCTTACTAGGTGCCGTCGGAGGCCCGAAGTGGGATGATGTCGATCCGTCCATAAGGCCTGAGAAGGCTCTTTTGGGTCTTCGAAAAGAACTGGGCCTTTATTCTAACCTCAGACCTGCGCTCTTATATGAAGCACTTGCCGACGCATGTCCGGTCAAAGGCGTAACATCCATGGATATACTTATCGTTCGTGAACTTACCGGAGGGATATATTTCGGCAAAAAGGGAAGAACGGATAACGGTGCCTTTGATACTGAGGAATATAGTGACTTTGAGATCAGAAGGATCGTAAGGGAAGGCTTCAGATATGCGATGGGGAGAAATAAGAGACTTACCGTCGTAGATAAGGCCAATGTTCTTGAGACGAGCAGGCTCTGGCGTGAGGTGGTAAAGAGCGAAGCAGGAAATTTCCCTGAAGTTAGTGTAGAATTCTTATATATCGACAATGCTTCGATGCAGCTTATCGCAAGACCTCAAAGCTTTGATGTTATCGTTACGTCCAATATGTTCGGCGATATACTTTCGGATGAGGCGGGAGAGATAACGGGATCTGTCGGAATGCTTCCGTCGGCATCCCTGGGAGATCCGGGTAAGCCCGGCATGTATGAGCCGGTTCACGGTTCAGCTCCCGATATCGCAGGCAAGGGAATATCTAATCCTCTTGCGACCATACTGTCGGCGGCGATGCTCTTCAAGTGGTCTCTTGGTGAGGATGAAGCATCAGATATGATCGGTAATGCCGTTAATAAGGTTCTTACGAACGGATTTAGAACGGCAGATATATATAGGGGAGAAGGCAGGCTTGTAACTACGGATGAGATGATCTCCGCAGTTTTGGAATCTTTGTGAGGCAATTATTATGGCAAAGAAATTGGTGGCTGTGATCGATATCGGATCACTTACCGCGAGGCTGAAGATCTTTGAACTCGGGCAGAAAAAACGCCCCAAGGAGATCGAGACGATAAGAAAATACATATCTCTCGGAACACAGGCTTTCAGAACGAAGGCATTGCAGACGGAGCAGATAAATTCGATATGCGACTGTCTCAACAGTTTTGAGATAAAGTGCAGGGAATATAAGGTATCAAGGATCTTTTGCGTGGCAACATCCGCTTTACGTGATGCCAAGAACCGTGAGGTCGTATTGGAACAGATCAAGATCAAGACAGGTTTTCGGGTAGAGGTACTCGATAACTCGATGGAGCGGTTCTACCAGAATATTGCGGTCAAGGAGACGATGCCTGACTTCAAGGATATCGTCGAACACGGAACGATGATGCTCGATATCGGTGCAGCATCGATGCAGGCTACGGTTTACGATAAGTCCGAATTCATCTTCAGCCAGAATACCGTTTTGGGATCGCTTCGTATCTTTGAGATGCTTTCCGATCTTCAGAAGAAGACGACACACTATGAAGATGTTCTTGAGGAATTCATAGCCCAGGATCTTGATGATTATCATGCAGTAGAGCCTAAGGGCATTACTTATAAGAGCCTTATAGCTTTCGGAGGCGAGACCGGTTTTATCAAAAGACTTGCAGGCAAGGGCTTTTCCGACTGCGTCATATTGAGCAAGAAGGAATTCATCAAGGTATATGAGTATCTTCTCCACACAAGACCTACCGATCTTACGCTCAATAACTCGATACCTTCGAGTATCGCTCCGCTTCTTCTTCCTGCGGCACTCATCGTTAAGAACATGCTCGAATATACGGGCCTTAACGAGATCTATTTCCCGACAGCATCCCTTTCCGACGGTGTGATCTACAGCTATGCGGTAAAGAATATGGAATATAAGCCTGCGATCGATCCATTATCGGATCTTATCTCGGGTGCAAGGAACATTGCCAAGAGATACAGGACAGACAAAAAGCACATTGAGTTTGTCGAAAAGGCGGCCCTCGAGATATTTGATGCTTCCGTCAAATATACGGGATTAAAGCCGAGGGAGAGATTCCTTCTTCAGCTGTCGGCCATCCTTCATGAAGTAGGCAAGTTCGTTCAGGCAAAAAGCCATAATGATGCGGCTCACTTCCTGATCAACTATACCGAGCTCATCGGTCTTGACAATAATGAACTTGATATCGTAGGTCTCGTCGTCAAGCTCTATCCGAGAGAAAACCCTTACGAGGATCCTTATTACGGTAATCTTCCGTCGGATAAGAAGGTACTAATATCGAAGCTTACCGCCATCCTTCGTATAGCGGATGCTCTGGACAGTTCCCACAGACAGAAGATCGACAGGTTTAATGCCCATCTTCAGCAGGATGAGCTCAATATCATATGCAATACCACGAATGACTGTTCTTTCGAGAAATGGTCATTTGATCACAGGAGCGACCTTTTCGAGGAGGTCATCGGAATAAAGGCAGTACTTAAGATCAGAAGGCAGGTATGACCATGGCAGATAAGAAGGCTTCAAAAAAGGGAAAGAATAAGAAACAGGCAAAGACTTCGATACCCAAGTCAAAGTCGGAGCGTTTTTTCAACCGCGAACTTTCCTGGCTCGAATTTAACGACAGGATCCTTCACGAGGCAAGAGACGTTAAAAATCCTCTGTTGGAGAGGATAAAGTTCCTGTCGATCACGGCATCGAACCTCGATGAATTCTATATCGTACGCGTTGCTTCATTACGTGATATGAAAAGCATCGATTTTACCGCCAAGGATGTTGCCGGAATGACGGTATCGGAGCAGCTTACTGCGATCGATCAGAAGACCAGACAGTCGATGGCGGTCATGTATTCGACATATACGAGATCTATTGTTCCTCAGCTCAAGTCATATAACATCAATATCCTTGATTATGACGAGTTGACACCGGAAGATCAGGATATATGCGATTTCTATTTTAAGAATGTCCTTTATCCGATCCTTACCCCGATGGGTGTTGATTCATCGAGGCCTTTGCCTTTGATCTATAACAGGATGCTCAATCTCTGTGTCATGCTCGACGGCTCCAGTAAGTCGCTTGTATCGGGAGAATACGGAACGGCAGGCGTGTCGGAGGAAGATGCTTTTAAGGCTAATTTTGCGACGCTTCAGATACCTACCGTAGTACCGAGGATGTATATGATCAGGAAGGACGGAACTACAGTGTTCGTTCCTATCGAGCAGATCATCCAGGCTAATCTTGATATGCTCTTTAACGGTCAGAAAGTATTGGCTTCCGCTTGCTACAGGATCATGAGAAACGCCGACCTCGATATCGATGAGGATGAGGCTGAGGACCTTCTTAAGGAGATCGAGGAGCAGGTTAGGAAACGCCGCTTCGGTGAGATCATCAGACTTGAGGTCGAGGAAGACGTCGATTCCGATATCCTCGAATTCATCACTTCCGAGCTCGAGATAAGCGAGGACGATATCTTCAGCGTTAACGGTCCAATCGATCTGACGTTCCTTATGAAAGTCTACGGAAGTCTGGAAGACGATCATCCGGATCTTTGTTATCCGCACCATGATCCTTCGGAGGCTTCGATGTTTGACAGAGATCTCGATAACATTTTCGAGCAGATAAAGGTGAAAGACCGTATAGTCCATCATCCTTATGAGTCTTTTGATCCTGTCCTGGAGTTTGTAAAGCAGGCATCGACCGATCCGAATGTTCTTGCGATAAAGCAGACTTTGTACCGCGTATCTTCGAGATCGCCGATAATCTCGTCGCTTCTTGAGGCGGCAAGAAACGGCAAGCAGGTCATGGTACTGGTCGAACTTAAGGCCAGGTTTGACGAGGAAAACAACATCAACTGGGCAAAGATGCTTGAGAAAGCGGGCTGTCACGTAATCTACGGTATAGTCGGACTTAAGACCCACAGCAAGATCACTCTTGTCGTTCGAAAAGAAGAGGACGGCATCAGACGTTATATGCATCTTGCGACAGGAAACTATAATGATATCACTGCGAAGATCTATACCGATGTGGGCCTGTTTACGGCTTCCGAGAGCTTTGGTGAAGACGCATCCGAGTTCTTCAATATGCTCTCAGGCTTCTCGATCCCTCAGCACTGGCACAGGCTCATTCCTGCTCCTATCGTCATGAAGGACTATTTCATCAAGAAGATCAGAAGGGAAGCGCAGAATGCGTCAGACGGTAAGGAAGCA
This sequence comes from Clostridiales bacterium, assembly GCA_024691135.1. Taxonomy (GTDB): domain Bacteria; phylum Bacillota; class Clostridia; order Saccharofermentanales; family Saccharofermentanaceae; genus Saccharofermentans. The sequence goes on along the minus strand of JAILNZ010000052.1, from coordinate 1,169 downwards.
AGGATAATCGCAAAGATCAATTCCCTCGTTGACGACAAGGTCATTGAGGAACTTTACAAGGCATCAAATGCGGGCGTAAAGATCGATCTCATCGTAAGAGGTATCTGTTGCTTAAGACCGGGAGTTCCGGGCATGTCCGAAAATATCACAGTAAGATCCATCACGGGACGTTTCCTTGAACATTCGAGGATTTTCTATTTCCTTAACGAAGGACACGAAGACATCTATCTTGCTTCGGCTGACTGGATGCCGAGAAATCTGGACCGCCGTGTCGAGCTCATGTTCCCGATCGAGGATGAGGACTGCAGAAGGCGCGTGATGGAGATATTGGAGGTCGAATTGAACGATACCGTGCGTGCTCATATCTTAAGTCCTGACGGAACGTATCATAAGCTCGATCTCAGAGGAAAAGAAAAGCATGACAGTCAGGAAGAACTTATCGAACTTGCCAGAGCTTCCGTAGCCGACAGATTTGTCGAGATCGAGACCAGATCATATGAACCTGCGACATCTAACGAACAGGACTGATATTTTTGATTGTTTTTCCTGTTGTCCCGAGTTTTCTCAGATATGCAGGGATTATGCCATTGCCCGGTGAAGCGTGAAAGAGAGGATAATATGAGACTTAAAAAGATAATCTGTCTTCTTACAGCTCTGATCACCGCGGCCGGAATGATGCCTTTGCTTATCGGTTCAAATGTCAGTGCTTCGGGTGAAGGGGAATACTGGAGATCATACGGAAACAGATATTATTATGATCAGCTTTCCGAATCCGATAAGAAGATCTATGACAAGATAGACAGTGAACTCATGAAGTCGCTTCTAAGTGAGGATGATATCGATTGCGTAGAAGTCGACCTGTCATCTTTTGAACTTAAAACAACTACAGCTAACTATATGCATATAAGAGATATTTCCTTGCTGGTACAAAACAGTAATCCCGAATATTTCTACTTTTCTTCAAGATTCTATACGGATCCGTTGCCGAATCAAAAGAAGTCTACGACCTATCAGACGTTATTTTTTGATGTTCTGCCTGATTTCGTGAAGGGTGCCGACAGGGAGGAAGCAAAAAACGAGATCCGGGCTAAAGTTGAGGAATACTTAAGTTACATTCCGTCAGATGCCCTTCCGGAAGAAGCTGAAAAGATAATACATGACAGGATGTG
>JAILNZ010000039.1 GCA_024691135.1 Clostridiales bacterium | reverse complement strand
ATAAGATCATCGCCGATGCTCGATATGTCCTGAACGAAGGCGTTTGTCTGGCCGAGGTCGCAAAGAAGGTCGTTTAACTGCCAGTAGTGGGTGGGATTGACGGTTTTTTGAAGGAAGCCGAACTTAGCCGGTATCGCCGGCATCGGCGTGTATTGGCTCATCAGGCTAATATATATGTTGTTACCATATTTAAGACTGAGGTATTCCAGGATGTGCTTGCTGTCAAAGAGCTGACTCGGAAGGGCAAGGTGACGGACGATGAGTCCTTTTTTAAGAAGGCCGTCGGACCCTAAGACAACGGGACCTGTCTGGCGGTACATCTCGTCAATGGCTGCCATGCAGACTTCGCGGTAGTCGGCGGCGCGGGCGAGATCCTGACTTAAGGAAGGGGACCAGAACTTGAAGTCAGGCATGTAGATGTCGACGAGGCCGTCAAGGAGCTTTAGGGTCTCGACCGAATCGTAGCCGCCGGTGTTGACGGCGACGGGGATCGACAGAGAAGACATCTTAAGGCTCTCGGATATAGCGGGGGCAAAGTGCATCGGGGTCACAAGATTGATGTTGTGGGCACCCGAGGATTCAAGTTCACTATAGATCCTGGAAAGGCCGGAGGGCGTGTACGATGTGCCTCGCCCGGTGAAGGAGATCTCATGATTCTGGCAGAAGATGCAGCCTAAGTTGCAGCCGCTGAAAAAGACGGTGCCGCTTCCGCGGGTACCGCTAATTACGGGCTCCTCACCGTGGTGAAGCTTGTAGAGATTGACCACGGGGTCATAGCCGGTCTTGCAAAAGCCGGGTCTTACATCGCGGTCAGCTCCGCATTTTCTTGGACAAAGACAGCATTTCATACGGGTAGGATAATTCAACAAAAGGGATTTGGCAAACATGGTCTGAGATGATAGTATGGACGAGGAAAAAAGAGGAAAAACGAGGATTTGAGAAGATTTTTGAGAATTTTTAAGAAAAATCATTGACAAGCAGGTCAATGGCGATTATTATAATCAAGCGTCTTAATGACAGTTAATCAATCTAAGGAGTTAGTCCAATATGAAGACATATGTTGCTACACCGGCTACAGTTGAGAGAAAATGGCTCGTGATCGACGCTTCCGGAAAGACTCTCGGCCGCCTTGCTACTGAGGTTGCCAAGCTCTTGAGAGGTAAGCACAAGCCTACTTACACACCTTTTGTAGACACAGGTGATTATGTAATCGTTATCAATGCATCCGAGATGGTACTTACAGGTAACAAGCTCGACAAGAAGATGTATCGTTATCACACAGGTTATGCAGGCGGTCTCAAGGAGACAACTTACAGAAACCTCATGGCAAAGAATCCGGAGAAGGCTTTGGAGCTCGCAGTTAAGGGCATGCTTCCTAAGAATTCACTCGGCCGTCAGATGTTCAAGAAGCTCAAGGTCTATGCAGGTGCCGAGCATGAGCAGGCAGCACAGAAGCCTGAGGCTTACACGTTTGAAGAGTAATAGGGAGGTCAAGTGATTTATGGCTAAGAAAGCTACTAAAGTTTATTTCTACGGTACAGGTCGTCGTAAGAATGCAGTTGCTTGTGTTCGTCTTATCCCGGGTTCCGGTAAGATCACGATCAACGAGAAGGATATCGATGCTTACTTCGGTCTTGATACATTGAAGCTCATCGTTCGTCAGCCTCTCGTTGCTACAAGCACAGAAGGCAAGTTCGATATCATCGCCAAGGCAATCGGCGGCGGCGTTTCCGGTCAGGCAGGTGCTATCCGCCACGGTATCGCAAGAGCTCTTGTTCAGGCAGATGAAGAGGCTTACAAGGCTACACTTAAGACAGCAGGCTTCCTCACACGTGATGCACGTATGAAGGAAAGAAAGAAGCCGGGTCTCAAGAAAGCACGTAAGGCATCACAGTTCTCAAAGAGATGATGTTTCTGCTTTTGCAGATCGCGAAAAAGAGCTGCTTCGATCGAAGCAGCTTTTTTGTGCTTTTCGAAAAGTATAAATTCTTTTGATAAAAAAGTCGAAAAAACGAGAAATCATCAGTACTATTTCTAGACTTCATGGGATATACATAAGGAAATATTTGAAATATTATAGTTTCATAGGGCGCTATATGAAATGAGAAAACGATTACCAAACAAACACACCTTAAACTGCCCTATTAGTTTTATCATCACGGTACACCGGTTAAGCCCCTGAAAGTACCGTGATTTTTTTGCGGAATTACTAAGGCATTTTTATTAATAATATGGCGGCTTCGTTTTTTCGTGGTAAAATCCTTATGCACAAAAACAGATATCTCACGGAAGAAATCGGAATGGGAGTAAGAGATGAAAAATACAAAAAGAGTCATAGCACTTTGTCTGGCTCTGTCCATGGGCCTGTCGATCTTTGCATGTAACAACTTAAGAAGCAGGGAAAGATCCAGGACCAGAAGGACCGAAGACGAAGAAGAGACAACGGAAAAGACTGAAAAAGAACCCACAGAAACAACCGAAGAGCCGACACCGGATATTACCACAGTACAGGATCCTGATCCGACCACACCGACTCCGGCAACTAATACGGGTCGCCTTGACGAGATCGCGCCGGCACCGGGCTGCGAGATCCCGTGGAAGCCTGTTGATCAGCGCTATCACTACAACATGGATCTCGAACTTGATCCTGATAAGTGTACGATAGGCGGACATGTCGAGTTCACCTTCTTTAACGATTCAAAAGATGACTGGGAGGAGCTCTGCCTCAGAGATTATTCGAGCCTTTTTGTCAGCGGCGGGATCGTAAAGTCGATCCTGGACGGTGATATCACCCAGATCGATAACATCACGGACAGCAGATATGACGGCTCGCTTAAGTTTACTCGTGAACCGGGCGATGATTCCGTTGTCTGGATCCCGCTTGAGGAGGCATTAGGTCCGGGAGAGAAGATGACGCTCTGTTATGATTTTGAAGCGAAGATCCCTGAGCTTGCCGACAGATACGGTCATTATAACAGTGTCTTTAACGTAACCAATTTCTATCCGATCCTTGCAGAATACACGGATGACGGATGGTCACATCTGGGATTCTATAACTGCGGCGAGTGCTTCTATTCAGAGGTCTCGGATTATGAAGTAAAGATCAAGGCACCTAAGGACTTTATATTCCTTACCTCAGGTACTGAAGTAGGCTCAGAGGAATCAGGATCAGACAAGGTAACTGAATTCTACGCTCCTTGCGTAAGAGACTTCGTATTCAGCGCGAGTGATGAATTCATTGTCGAGACTGAAAAATACGGCGGAGTAACGATCAACGTTGCTTACAATAAGGTCACGTTTAAGGGAGATCCTGAAGGATTTGTTCCGGCATCTTTTGAGTGTGCGGAAGCTTCCCTCGATATCTTCGGATATGCTTTCGGTCTTTATCCTTATGAGGAGCTCGATATCATCTATGCTCCTATCGATGCAGGCGGAATGGAATATCCTAACCTCATTATCATCAATGACGACTACTGTATGGACAATTATTGCTATCTGTCCAAGTATGACATCCTCTTTAACTGCGTCTGCCACGAGATCGGTCATCAGTGGTTCATGGGCATCGTCGGCAGTAACTCGGCAGGAGAGCCTTGGCTCGACGAATCCTCCGCTTCCTATACGGAACTCGTATTTGCCCAGGGCTATAGCTACAAGCTCGGTGATATGGATCTGGCTAGCAACAGTGCCGAAGACTTCGATCTGGTCGAGTATTCTTCCCTGATCTCCAATTCGCTGCCGCTCAACCTTCCTTATGCGGATTACCCGAGCGAGAGCGATTACATCAGTGCCGCTTACACATACGGCAAGGCATTCCTCTACCAGCTTCAGGAGGAGATGGGACAGGAAGAGTTCTATGCTTTCTACCGTACGTATGTAAACCGTTATGCATTCCAGAATGCGACGACGGAAGACTTCCTCGAAGTATTCTATGAGTGCTTCGGAACAGAGGACGAGAGGGCAAATGAGCTCATCTCAACCTGTCTTGATGCCTGAGTGTGTCTTTTCCGTAACTTTTCCCTGTTTACGGGTTACAGCGAAGGATCTAACTGATATACTCTCTTTAGTTGATTAGCGGAGCGTTCGATGAGCAGAAAAGTCTATGTAGTCTTATCACAGACAACAACATTCGTTGCGAGGAGCATAAGAAGGATAACAGGTTGCAAGTATAATCATGCAGCCATCTGCTTTGATACGGAATTTAAGGAGCTTTATGCCTATGCTCGAAAACAGCATCACGCTTTTTTGAGCGCAGGTCTGGTTCACGAATCCAGACTCCGCTATCTTGAGAAGAAATGCGAACTGCCGGTCCAGATATACGAACTCGACATTACCGAGGAGCAGTATAACTGGATCCGGTGCGTCATCTCATACATGATGAACAATAAAGAGTATAAGTATAACCTGTTCTCGATGCTTTCCTTCCCGATCGTAAAGGGCGTTAAGACATATAAGGCCTTTACGTGCAGCGAATTCGTGGCTTTTGTCTTAAGGAAGCTCGGGTATCTGAAGCTCAAGGAGAGCTACAGATATATGCCCGAGGACATAGGCAAGGAACTTACGGAATATCTCTGGTACGAAGGAGACATGAGGAACCTCGTCAAGGAGATCGATACTGACGAGACATATTACGGACACTATTCAAGACAATGGTTCTACAAGGACTTGACGAGCCTTATGAGGCTTTTCGAGCGCGCCTTCATGAACCTCAGGTTCTTCTGATGGGTATCATCATAAAAGAGAAACAAAATTGCTGGGAAGCTCTGCGTAATACGGAGCTTCCGATTTTTATGTATGGAATGGGACTCGGCGCCGAGAAGATCCTCAACGTTTTCGAGAAGGAAAAGATTACGTGTTCGGGCTTTTTCGCGAGTGACGGGTTCGTAAGGGGGCATGAGTTCAAGGGGCATCTCGTACATTCCCTGTCCGAGGTGGAGGAGAAGGTCGGTGACTTTGTCGTGGTGCTGGCTTTTGCCGCGGGCTACGAGCCGCTCTACGGGAACATCATGAAGATAGCGCAAAGGCACACGCTCCTCTCGCCTGACGTTCCTGTCGCAGGGGACGGGCTCTTCACGTATGAATACTATCTCGAGCACGAGGACGAGTTCAACAGGGTATATGACCTTTTAAGCGACGCGAAGTCCAGAGAAACGCTCGAGAACATGATCAACTTCAAGATAAGCGGTAAGCCCTGCTATCTCGACATGTGCACGGCAGAAAGAGATGAAGTCTATGATGAGCTCGTGGATCTCAAAGACGGTGAAGTCTTCGTGGATCTGGGGGCATATAAGGGGGACACGGCAGCCGAATTCGTAGAAGCCTGCGCGAAAAAGGGCGTGAACTATAAGGAGATAATCGCGTTCGAGCCCAACAGGAAAAACTACTTAAAGCTCGTTAAAAACACCGAAGGGTATAAGATCAGGTGCTTTAATGCTGCGGCTGGTAGCAGGACTTCCAGCATCAGCTTCTCGCAAAACGAGGGCAGGATGGCGAGGATCGTCAAGGAAGGCGGGGAGATCACGGATGCCATGGCAGTCGATGATATCACTTCAGAAGCAACGATCATCAAGCTCGACGTGGAAGGCGCGGAATTTGAGGCCATTACCGGAGCACGTGAGAACATAAGGAACGGCTCGCAGGTCATGTGTGCCCTCTATCACAGGAACGAAGATATGTTTAAGCTCCCGCTCCTTATACATGAACTTAATCCGGAACTCGAGTTCTATATGAGGCATGAGCTCTATATCCCTGCGTGGGAGACAAATCTCTATGCAGTCAGGAGAGACCGGACGATATGAGATATGTCTTTAAGACAGTGACCGCTTTGATAGGGATCACGCTCCTGTTCCTTTTTGTTCTTCCTGTCGGAAGGGGCGTCCTTAATATCGGAAACATCACGGGCATCTTTACGGGTGTCTTTATCCTTCTTGTTTCTCTTCTGGGAGATACCGTAGTTAAACTCGGAAAGAACTCGCGCGGCGTAAGGATATTTACGCGCATCGTGGCGGCTGTTGCGGGGATCATCCTGATCCTCGCGGTTATAACTTCCGCTCTTATCTTTACGGGCTCAAGGAAAAAGCCTCAGGAAGGATCTGTCGTCATAGTCCTCGGCTGTGAAGTCAAGGGCAATGTCCCGAGCCTTATGCTGGGAAGAAGGATAAAGGCGGCATATGATTATCTGTCCGAAAACCCGGATTCCCTTTGCATAGTGTCGGGCGGTCAGGGCGAGAGCGAATTCATATCCGAGGCCGAATGCATGAAGCAGGAACTTATCGCTCTGGGGATATCTCCCGACCGTATCTTCATGGAAGACAGATCGACCTCGACTGCGGAGAACATAGAATACTCAAAAGAGGTTCTGGATGAGATAGCTCCGGACTCGCCGGTCGCGATCGTCACGAACGGATTTCACCAGTACCGTGCGGGTAAAATATGCGATTCACTGGATCTTGATCACGGAGCGGTATGCGCGAAGACCAGCTGGTGGCTGTGGCCGACATTTCATGTACGCGAGATGTACGGCGTGATCTATGAGTGGTTCCGCTGAAACTCTTATGAATATCAGAGAAGTTCCGTGATCCTTTTTCTTATGAGAGAAGTCATCTCATCATAAGTCCCTGAAGAAGGATCGACCGGCTTACAAAATTCCACTGACAGCGTTATCCTCCTGCCTTTATGAAGGAGTCTCGGCAGGAAATGCCCCGGCGGAAGGATCTTGTCCGTTCCCTTGATCACAACGGGTATTATGGGAACAGATGCTTCGCAGGACACGACAGCTGCGCCGTTTTTGAACTTTCCGGTCTTCCCGGTCCTGGATCTCGTGCCCTCGGGATGGATCAGAAGATATCTCTTCCCGCTTCTTAAGACTTCGGAAGCGCGGTTTAAGGCGGGTCTGAAATCTCCCTGACGCTCTATCGGGATACCTCCCGTCACGCGGAAGATCTTTCTTGAGATACGCTTATCAAGAAGCTCTCCTGCGATCAGTGCGCAGGTGTCGTTCAGGTCGATATGTCCCTTAAGAGCGCACCATACGACGAGACAGTCGATCTTGCTTAAGTGGTTCGGGCAAAACAGCAGCCTGTCCGAATAAGTGATATTTTCTATCCCTTTGACCTCAAGGCGGAATATCCCGGATACCAGTCTTGAGATCCTGTTAAAGAACCGGAGATCGCTATTGGTTCTCGGGAGAGGGAATTTTGTAAGAACCCTTCCGGGGTCTTTTGTGCCTGATCCAAGGGATGCACATATCTTTTCCGGGGTCCTGTTCTCATAGACCTGCTTTACGCTTATACCTATGCCGTTGTCGGCGGCGGCAGAAACGAATTCCATCGCGGAGAAGCTGTCTCCCCCCATCTCGAAAAAGTCATCGTCCGAACCAGCCTTATCGATCCGTAGGACCTCTGCCATCAGTTCGCAGATCTTTTTTTCGAGATCTGAGGAAGGTTCCTTTATCTTACGGTCCTTAAGTCCCGGATCGGGCTTGGGCAGGGCTTTTCTGTCTATCTTGCCGCTTGATGTGAGGGGCATGAAGGAGATGTTCATGAACATGTTCGGGACCATGTAGGAAGGGAGGCGGGACAGAAGGAAACCTCGAAGTTCCTTCTCGTCTATGTCAGTTCCCGAAGTGTAGAAAGCGCAGAGATACGGCTCTGAACCTTCCTTTTTCGATAAGGTCACGGCAGCAAGGTCGATCCCCGGGAATCCACACATGGCGCACTCGATCTCGCCTGTCTCTATACGAAGGCCGCGGAGCTTGATCTGACCGTCGGCTCTTCCGCAGAATATGATCCGGCCGTCAAAGCGCATCACTCCGAGGTCGCCCGTCCTGTACATGCGGCGGGCCGGGAAGAAGGGGTCTTCCGTAAAGCGCTCTTTCGTTATGTCAGGCCTGTTCAGATAGCCCTTTGCGACACCTTCGCCCGAGATGTAGATCTCGCCCATGACGCCCGTGGGGAGGAGATCTCTATCCCCGTCAAGGATGTAGATGCCCGTGTTCGCGACAGGTGTTCCGAGGGTGATATCCGTATCGACGGGCGTAAGAGACGACCAGACCGTCGTTTCCGAAGGACCGTAGATGTTATAGATCTTCGCGTCCGTCGTTTTCCTGAGTTCCTCGACCAGTGAACCCTGAAGCTCCTCGCCTCCCAGGACGATCGCCTTGAGAGTCTTAAGATAATCCCTGTCCTTCTTGTCGAAAAGAAAACTTCTCATCTTTGTCGGTGTCGTCTGTATCATGTCAACGCCGTTTTCCCTGATGAGCGTGCTCAAAGCCTTCTGTGATATGATTTCTTCCTCGTCCGCGAGGATCACCTCGATCCTGTTAAGCAGTGCAAGCCAGCTCTCGGTAACAAATATGTCGAATACGATATCCGTAACAGAGACGATAGACTTTATGCCGTCACCCGTTATCCTGTCACAGACGTTGAACCTGTTGGAGGAACAGTAGTTCATGACATTTGCGTGAGTTATGAGAGTCCCCTTGGGTTCTCCCGTGGAACCCGACGTATAGATGCAGTAGCAGATATCGGAAGGGTCTGTCTCAGGAAGCGTTACTTTTCCGCCGTTCCTGAGATCAAGATCCTCGAGCCTTAAGGAATCTGTCTGATCATATTGAAAGTCATAAGTCAGGGCGAGCTTACAATCCATCGTCATGAGGTCGATCCTTGAAGGAGGGTAGGAAGGAGAAACCGGCATATATGCCGCACCCGATTTAAGGATCGCGAGCATGGCAACAATGACAAGGGGGCTTCTCCTCGCGATAACGGGAACGATGTCGCCCCTCGTGATACCCTTCGAGATGAGGATCGCCGTAAGAGTATCGGACATGATGTCCAGATCTTCATATGTGTAGCAATCGCCGTGAAACTTTAGCGCGGTCCTGTCAGGTTCAGATCCTGCGATACGTGAGAAAGCCTCATGAACGCAGATTTTCCTGTCGTGATCGGCGGAAGTGTCGTTAAACTTATTAATGATCAGGTCGTATTCGTTCTTCGGAAGTATCGAGATATCCGAAAGAAGCTTATTTCCCTCCGTCATCTGCTCGAGTATGAAGATGATACGGTCACAAAAGAGCTTCACTTCCTCGATATCCTTAAAGACGGACACCCTGTGATCGACGGTTATCGTGTATGAATCATTTCCGTCCCGGTCATCGATATGGAAGGCCATCGGAACCTCGAGAAAGCCGCCGTAGAACCACTTTGTAGCACAGGGCACGGATATCTTCGTATCCTGGTAATTTATGAGGATGTCGAAGAGCCTTCCTTCAAAGCCGCTCTTCTCCCTTACGCTCCTGACGATGTCAGAATATGGAAGCATCCTGTGCCTGTAGATCTCCTTATGGGTGTCGTAGGTCTTCCTTATGAGCTCATCGGTACTGTCCGTATCGATCCTTATGGTCAGGGGGATCGTCGACACGAACATACCCGCGGTTTCTTTTTCAGAAGCGCCTCTTCTGCCCTGGACCGGAACGCCGCACGTAACGTCAGTATTTCCGTTGATCCTGTGAAGATAAAAAAGTATCGCGCTCTCAAAGACCGCCGCAGGCGAAGTCTTCGTCCTTGAAGAATATTCCCTGATCCTTTGTGACAGGTCCTTATCCGTCTCGAAAACATACCGCTTTGAAGCGGCATCATCTTCAAGATATCCGGGATGCTTTATGACTGTCCTTCGAAAACCGTCACTATATCTGTCTTTCCAGTAACCGAGATCTTTTTTGTATGACGGCGACTTAAGATAGGAAGATATCCTTCCTGCGACTTCGCCGTAAGATGCGGAAGGCTTAACGAAAGTCCCTTTCAGAGCGCGGTAGATATCCCGTGCGATAATGCTGTATGTTGCCGCGTCGGCGACCAGATGGCTCGCGCATAAAAGAACGCCCGTCTTTCCCTGCAGATCGAATACCGTGAAGAAGCACATCTCACCCCCGTCAGGTGAGAAGACCTTCGAAGCGCACTCCTGCCCGTATCTTTGAAGATCCTCTTCGGATGTGAATGTCTTATGAGTGATATCCGGAAACTCCCCGTAATACTGGGTCATCCGTGACCCTTCCGATCTGAACCTGAGGCATAAAGCGGTATGTTCTTCAAAAACCGTTTCAAGAGCGGATCTTACGTCCTCTTCCTTGAAACTCTCATCGTAGATGACCGCGCCGCACAGTGTCGCGATGCTGATCTCCCCGTAAAAGCCCATGAGGTCCCTGATGTTGGTCTGGGCAGGTGTCAGATCCATATATTCCATATCCGTCACCCGTCTTCCTTCGGAAGCTTCCGGAAATACATAAGCATGAAGAACGTGGTCGGTGCGACCGACAGCAGGAATGCCAGAGGCTGTGCCTCCTGAATTCCGCTCATGCCCCTGAAGAACCACAAAAGCCACAGGGACGGAATGAAGAGTATGCCGCTTCGAAGTGCCGATATGAGCGTTGCCCAGAGCTTTTTGCCGGTGCTTTGAAAGAGCATTTCCGTTGCCATGCAAAACGGCATAAAGACACCGAAGATGCACTGGAGTCTCAGGGTTCTGACGCCGTAGCCGACCACCGTTTGGTCTTCACGGAAATAATAGATGATGTCAGGTGCGAGAAAGCATGTGACCGCGGCAAGAACGATGATGACCGAAGTCGCGAGGATCACCGTAAACCTGTATGCCTTCTTGACGCGCGAATATTTTCCTGCGCCGTAATTATATCCGCTTACAGGCTGAAATCCCTGCCCGATCCCGAGAGCGATCGCGAAAACGAAGAAATATACCCTCGACACGATGCTCATGGCCGCAACGGCCTCGTCACCGTACATCCCCGAGAGATTATTTAAAAGGATGGTCGCGAAGCTGTTAAGCCCCTGCCTCATAAGGCTCGGGAAGCCAGTTGCCGAGATCTCCCAGACGTGCCTGAATGACAGATCGATATATTTAACAGAGAGTGTACAGGATGTCTTTTTCCTTATGAAGGGAATAAGGAGGACCACAAAGCTCACTGCCTGCGAGATCGCGGTCGAGAGCCCCGCTCCCTTTATCCCCATATCGAAAACGAACATGAAGAGAGCATCGCCGCCTATATTAAGGAACGATCCCAGAAGAAGGCCGATCATGCCGTAGAACGCTCTTCCCTCATATCTCAGGATGTTGTTGAGCGTAAAGGTCGCAACGACCAGGGGTGCTGTCAGGAGAATGAAGAAGATGTAGTCATAAGCATAGGGCGCGATCGTCTCCGTACTTCCGAGGAAGAATACCAGAGGTTCAAGGAAGATGAAGCACAAGACCGACATGATGATGCCGAGGGACAGAGAAAGAAGAAAGCCCGTGGAGGCTGTCCTGGAAGCCGACTCCTTGTCGCCCTTGCCGAGCTTTCTCGATAAGATGCTTCCCGAGCCCTGCCCGAAAAGAAAACCGCCCGCCTGTATCAAGGCCATGAATCCGTAGACGACCCCGACCGCACCGCTCGCGCTGTTGCCGAGTTTTCCGACGAATTCCGTATCCACCATGTTATAGATGTTCGTTACGAGCATGCTGAGGACAGTCGGTCCGCTGAACTTCAAGACCAGCTTGTATACCGACTGTTCCGTCATTTTGATATAATGAGCATCATATTTTTGATTTTCCATAGAAAAAAATTATATATTATTCTGTTAAAATCATAAAGGAGTATGTAAGATATACCTAGTAAGAAGCGGAGGAAGAAGTTATGAAGTTACAGAGCCTTAATTGTCCTAACTGCGGCGGCTACATCAAGAACATTGACGGAAAGTTCGTATGCGAGAGCTGCGGCGGTGTTTTCGCGATTGATTATGATGATGCTGATGTCGAGCATGAGAAGCTCCTGACTGAGGAGGAGCGTGATAAGAGAAAGCTCGACCACGACAGGGAACTTCTTGAGACACAGTTCAGACTCGAGGAAGAAGCAAGGATCAGACAGGACAAGAAGATAAGAAGTGACAGATTGAAGGCTACATGGATAGGCCGTATCACGGCTATCGTCGTCATCGGCCTGATCATCACAGGATCCGTTATCCTTTATAAGCAGATCATGACGTCGGAAGAATTCAGGAAGAGCATGGGTATTACGATACCTACCGTTACGACAGAGGAAAAGCCTGATTATATGATCACCAAGGATCAGCTTACTGATGACTTCATCAGGGATGCGATCGAATCCGGACGGAACTACCAGAGAACGAACAAGCAAGACAGTATTACGGTCTTCGAGGGTCTCGATACATGCACCTGGAACAAAGCCGGCTCGGATATAAGCGAATGCTATCTCCTTACTTCAGAGGACGGCAACCTCTTTATCATGGTCTTCAAGACAGATTATATCTGCGAGGAAAACGGGGAAGTCAAAACATATTACAATGCCCTGTACCTCGAGAATATCACGATCAACAAATCAGGCAAGATCATCTGCGACTACCAGGTCAGCGAGGACGAGGGATCGTCAGGTTATCCGTTCTACGCTTACGATCAGGACAGCAAGGATCAGCTCTACAGGGAGATCGTCCAGGCCAAGGGCGAATATGATTCCGTTCTTGTATATGAAGCAGGAGAGGACGAAGCCGAGGCTGATATAGAAGATGTAGCAGACGAAGAAGCGGAGGATCAGGATGGACAGTAATATCTCCAAACGTAACGGACTTCTGGCACAGAAAGTCATAGACGGACTTAAGTCAAGGAACATGGAAGGCTATTATGCCGCTTCCGCGAATCAGGCTCTTAAGATCGCACTGGATCTCATTCCGGAAGGAAGCTCGATATCGATGGGAGGCTCGATGAGCGTTCATGAGATTGGCTTGTCGGAGGCTCTCAAGAACGGAGATTATAACTTCATAGACCGTGACGCCTACGAAGACAAGCGTCAGGCAATGCTCATGGCATATGACGCGGACTTTTTCCTCTCGAGCTGCAATGCGATCACCAGTGACGGCGTCCTCGTCAACATCGACGGCAACGCAAACCGCGTATCCGCCATCGCCCAGGGTCCTAAGCACGTTATCTTCATAGTCGGCATGAACAAGGTCTGCGACGACATAGACGATGCCATGAAGCGCGCCAGAAACGTAGCAGCTCCGATAAATGCCCAGAGGTTCGGTCTTGATACGCCTTGCTCCAAGAAGGGCACGTGCTTCAACTGCAAGTCTCCCGATACGATATGCTGCCAGTTCCTTATCACCAGATATTCAAGGCATAAGGGCAGGATATCCGTTATCCTCGTAAATGACGATCTCGGCTATTAATCCTCAGATTTCACGCAATTGATCTGATCAACCTTGACTGAAAACAGCTATAATGCATTTGTTATTTTTTATTAGGAGGATCGCTGAAATGAAGAAGATCGCAAGTCTATTGGCATTGTCACTTGCCGTTTGCATGTTCGCAGGCTGCAACGACAAGGTCTCCGAGACAAAAAAGACGGAACAGACTTCAAGTATCACAACAGAGGAAGAACCGACGGATACTTCCGGTTCGGAAACATCTGATGAGACAGACGATACGGATGTTACAGAGGATACGGGAGTTTCCGACATTACCGATGATACCGGTATCGGGGATGTATCGGGAACCGTTTGGGAGTTTGACGACAACAAGCTTACCGTCGGAAGCGACGAATATGTGATCAATTATGAAAATGACAAGAATTTCCTTGTCATAAACGGAGAAGGATATGAGATGCTCCATGCGGCAGATGATGCCGACGCGTTCAACGTATATGGTGCATGGCTAGTGCAGCTTGACAGCGGAGACTATATATATTCAAAACTTGCTACCATGGATGACGGAAGCGAACTCGACGTCTATTCTATAGGTAATGACGGTATCGAACTTATCGCGACATATAACGGCTGGTCGATCTATAATTCAGAATTAGATGCTGACAGTTTCCTCATGATCGAGCGTCATCCGAACGGCGGATTTGCTAATCCGGTTTCCGAATTCAAGATCGGAGATGACGGTATCCCTGTACAGACACTGGATTACTGGACTTTCTATTCACCATCCATCGTAGTCTATTCATTTAATGAAGATATTACGGGAACAGTGGTATTGAACGGCGAACTGATGGGTGAGAAGACGATCCCCGCAGAAGATGAGGTCTTCATGATCGATACGGATAAGGAAACCTACATCGATTTCGGCAATAATGACGGAGATATGATCAGGGTCTGGTATCAGGAATCGGAAGATGCCAAATCATTGGAAGAGTACTGGAATATGGCACCTACGTTCTACTACATGGATGATGCCCTGAAAAATCTCGGAGGCGGCATTCATTCATACATCAACGCCGACGGGGAAACGATAGTTTTCGAAGATTGATATTTTAGCCTGATGAGGGCAGAGTTTCAAAATGGAATTAAAAAGGGGATGTCCCAAAGTGATCTTGTTCACTTGAGACATCCCCTGTTATTTCAGGTCTTTTGTTTATTACAGGAGCGTAATGCCCTTTTTCTTGAATTCCTCGTACATGTCGGAGGTCCAGACGGAAGCCTGAACTTCGCCAATGTGGGCTTTTTCGAGAAGGATCATGCAAAGACGTGACTGGCCGATACCGCCGCCTATCGTAAGAGGCATCGTGCCCTCGGCGATAAGCTTATGGAACTCGAACTTCATGCGGTCTTCAGCGTTTGCGGCCTTGAGCTGGGATGCAAGGGACTTCGAGTCGACGCGGATACCCATGGAGGATATCTCGAGCGCGTGTCCGAGGACTTCGTTCCATACCATCAGGTCACCGTTCAAGGACCAGTCATCGTAGTCCGGAGCTCTGCCGTCGTGCGGCTCGCCGTTGGAAAGAGGAGCGCCGATACCCATGATGAATACGGTGCCGTGCTCTTTGACGATGGCGTCCTCACGGGCCTTCGTGTCGAGATCAGGATACCTGTCGAGGAGCTCCTGGGTCGTGATGAAGAACACGTCCTCATTGATCGGGTTATTGATCTGCGGATAGCGGATCGTGACCTGACGCTTGGTGTAGACTATTGCCTTGACGATGGCGCGTACCGTGTTCTTGAGGAACTCGACGTTGCGGTCATCAGCCGTTATGACTTTCTCCCAGTCCCACTGATCTACGAAGATGGAGTGGATGTTATCAACGTTGTCGTCGCGGCGGATGGCGTTCATGTCCGTGTAGATGCCTTCGCCCGGCTTATAGCCGTAACGGTAGAGAGCCATACGCTTCCACTTGGCAAGGGACTGAACGACTTCGGCGTTTGTCTCGATCTCCTTGATGGAGAACTCGACCTTGCGCTCGACGCCGTTAAGGTCGTCGTTGATCCCGCTGTCCTTGGGAACGATCAGAGGTGCTGTCACGCGGTCGAGCGTAAGAGCAAAGGACAGAGCCTGCTGGAATGTATCTTTGATCTGCTTTATGGCATTTTGTGTCTCGCGGAGGGAAAGGTGTGACTTGTAGCCCTCCGGAATGTTTACTGATCTGGACATATCATATACCTCGTTTGATTATCGGATGTTGTTGACTGTTCTCGGGTAGAGCACTACATCTCTGATGTTTGCCATACCCGTTACGTACATGATGAGACGCTCGAAGCCGAGTCCGAAGCCGCCGTGCGGAACGGAACCGTACTTACGGAGGTCGAGATAGTCAGCATAAGGCTCAAGAGGCATGTTACGGACCTTCATAGCTTCGAGGAGCTTGTCATAGTCCGCCTCACGCTCGGAACCGCCGATGATCTCGCCGACGCCCGGAACGAGGAGGTCGACAGCCGCAACTGTCTTGCCGTCGCTGTTCTGCTTCATGTAGAAACTCTTGATCTCCTTAGGGTAGTTCGTAACGAAAACCGCCTTATTGAAGATCTTCTCTGAGATATATCTCTCGTGCTCTGTCTGGAGGTCACAGCCCCACTCGACAGGATACTGGAATTCAACGTCAGCCTTCTTCAGAAGCTCGATCGCTTCCGTATATGTGATGGTTCCGAAGTCCTCGCTGATGAGCTTGGTAAGACGCTCGATGAGGCCGTTTTCCATGAACTTGTCGAAGAACTGCATTTCCTGAGGACACTTCTCGAGGACGCGGCCTATTACGAATTTGACCATCTCTTCTGCCAGGGCGATGACGTCAGGAAGCTCTGCAAAAGCTACCTCAGGCTCGACGTGCCAGAATTCCGCGAGATGCTTGGGCGTGTTACTGTTCTCGGCCCTGAACGAAGGTCCGAAGGTATAGATCTTACCCATTGCAAGAGCAGCTGTCTCGCCTTCGAGCTGGGCGGAAACCGAAAGGCCCGCCTTTTTCCCGAAAAAGTCATCTGCGTAATACTCCTCGGCGCTCTTATACTTGCCGTCCTGATAGCCGATCGTGGTTACCTGGAACATCTCGCCTGCGCCCTCACAGTCACTGCCTGTGATGAGCGGCGGGTTGACGTATACGAAGTTCTTGCTCTGGAAGAACTCGTGGATAGCCGCGGCCATAACGGAACGGACACGGAATACCGCATTGAAGGTATTCGTACGAAGGCGAAGGTGCGGCATGGTCCTTAGGAATTCGAGGGTGTGCCTCTTCTTCTGGAGCGGATAATCCGCAGGTGCCGTACCCAGTACCTCGATACTTGATGCATTTATCTCAACGATATTATTGGCTGAAGGAACAAGCTTGCCTTCAACCTTAAGGGCAGTTCCGAGCTTTAAGCATTGCTCGAGCTCGATGCCGGAATCCTTCTCAATAACGATCTGCAGGTGTTTCAAGCTTGTTCCATCATTTAATTCGATAAAAGCAACATTCTTTGAATCTCTTGCTGTCCTGACCCAACCGCAAACGGTCACGTTATTATTGAGCAGCTCCTGATTTACAAAGATCTCTTTGATGTCAATGTGTTGCATAATGATCTCCTTTCATGCATGAAACGTTACTTATAACAAATAAGTACCAGGTTATTATAATATCTGTTCCCGATTATTCAAATATAAAAATCCGTATTATTTCTTATCGAAAACGTTGTCACTTTGCTCTTCCCATGTTCTTCACAGGATTTGATGGAATTTGTCGGGTTATTTTTCGAAAAGGACAGACATAAAATCAAAAAGAGGGTGAATCATCACCGGAAGGAGAAGATACATATGAGATCAACGAGAGTTTTTGCGGCGTTTCTGGCCGTTATGATGGTACTGCCTGTTTTCTGTTCATGCAAAAAGAGCAAGGCAAAAGATCCGGTTGTCGTCAAAGAAGACGATGTCTGGTACGATTCCGTAAGATTTACGGTGGATCCGCCGGAGGTGTCTGACGAAGAGAGGGTCTCGGTCGACTCGATTTCTTTCAGGGACGACAAGGTGTATGCCGCATTCAGGGCAGTAAATAAAAACGATTACACGATCATCAACTCGTATCTTGTGACTTATGACTATTCGGGGGAAAGATCTTCCGTCAGGGTTAAGTTCCCCTGTGAGGACGAACCCGATATCCTGCTCCGTATAGAGGGCATATACCCGGATTCCAACGGCACCACGGCTACTGTCATCGTCGAGAGGTCCTATGTAAACGTTATGGAATGGGTATACTGCTTTGCGACCATGGATCTTGCCACGGGAGAGACTTCGGAACTTACGCCGATCGACGACATCGACGGTGACGTTTTGTATGTTTACGACATCTATGAGATCAAAGGGTTAGTCTGTATCATGTGCAACAGGATGAATTCCGAGGATCTCACGCCTATCCTCTTTTTCTATAAGGATCATGAACTCGTAAACAAGATCGATATGACCGGCAACAAGGATCTCAAGGATCTGCAGTTTATCGAGAAGCTGGAGGCGGTCGCAGGCTCGGATCTCGTCCAGATAAGCGGTTATGCCCAGGAAGGGAACCTGTATTTTAAGCTCGATCCTTCAACCGGAGCAGTTTCCGATATCGAACTTCGTACCTATAAGGAGATGGCCGAATTCAATAACTCGCCGGATCTGATAGATAAATATTCATATGACTGCACTTACGAGGGCGAATATGTGAAGACCGATTCCATAGGAAATATCTTCAGATATGACGGGGATGAACAGAAAGAAGAACTCGTATTGAACTGCAATCAGTATTCTCCTTTCTTCACCGATTATTTATACAGCGCAAGCAAAGTAGTGTCATATACGCCCGACAGGGTATGCATGATGACCGAGACAGGTGACATGGCGGGTATGAGCGACGGATCCTGTACCGTAACGGTCCTTACCAGGGCTTCTGTAAATCCCAATGCGGGAAAGAAGGTTATCGAGATCGACGGGCTCCGGTACTGTTCGGATTACCTTGCCCTGGCCGTCTATGAATTCAACAAGACTGACAGCGAATATCTCATACGTGTTTGGAGCGGCGGCGAAGCTCTGGCAGGAACCCCACAGACATCTTCATACATAATGGTCTCATCGGCAGATGATTACAGGAGCATGATGGAACAGATCATCGAAGACCAGGTCGCCGAAGATAATCTGAAGATCGAGAGACTAAAGGACAATGATGTTGCCGATATCGTGATCGACCTGCCTTTTTCGAGCGGTATAGACAAGGAGCTGATCACGGACCTGACTGATCTTATTGAACCGGATGTCGAGGAAAAGCTCTTCGGCAATATCATCGATGCAGTAAAGGATGACGGCAGGCTCTATTATGTCCCTGTCACGATCGCGTATAGCGGCATCGTATGCAAGACCGAAGACGTACCGGAAGGGAGCTGCGGCTTTACCTTTGAGCAATTCTCCGATTTTATATCGGGACCGAATAACGGCAGCAGCATCTATGTGGAGCAGGGATTAGAGGACCTGAGGACGTCGTTTTTCATGTCATGTCTCGATCTTGATTCATATATCGACGGCGACAAGGCGGATTTTGATACGGAAGAGTTCAGAAAAGCAGCTTCATATGCCAAAGACAATTTCCAGGGTCAAAGCGATGTGCCGGAAGACATCTTTATGGAATTCGATAATGTGAAGATACCTAATGCCAGATATGCCGATATCGGATCCTATCTGCAGTTCGTGGGTTCGTGCAAGGCAACGTCTAAGCCGTATGTCACGATGGGAATGCCTTCCGTTGACGGGAGAGGTCCTTCGTTTACGGTCACCGAATCAATGGCTATACCTTCGGGTGCCGCGTCAAAAGACGGTGCAGTGAAGTTCATGAACTATCTCCTGAAAGGCGGATTTGCAGACGATGACACAACGATCGGAAGCATCGTGATCAACAGGGATGTCATAGAGAAACAGATCCCTCTGGTCAATACGGCAAGTCAGAAGTTATATTCCTCATACCTGAGTGAAGGAATGCCGATAAGCCTTGTTCAGGCTATGGGGATCAATCTCGGAACCGATGTTACGGGAGAGCAGTTCCTGAAAGATCTGGAAAATCTCTCGGTATGTTCATTATATTATGGCGAAGCAGATCTGGTCATAAGGA
>JAILNZ010000032.1 GCA_024691135.1 Clostridiales bacterium | reverse complement strand
AGATTTCTCGGTGAATTGTTATGACAAGAGAACAGCAGCGCATGTTAAGAGAACTCAATGCGGCTCTTCCCAAACTGGTCAAGGAAGAGGCATCAAAGTACAAGATAAAGAAAAGAGACTACATGCTCTACTTCGTTAAGGGCGAACTGTTCTTTGATTGCCATATTAGTGTTTCCGCAATTAATAACACCTGTCTCTGCTCGGTCACTTAGAAAATCAAGCCCTTATGGCTGGATGATATCCACTGGAAGTTTCTCGGGATGGAGAGCAATTCGAAGCAGCCTGTCTCATTAAGGGCCGTAGGTGCGTTCGCGCTCTTCGGGGTAACTGTTTTCGAGAAAAGGACGGAGCTGAAGAACTGGTCACTTGATGAACTGAAGGAGACCATAGCAGAGTATGTGGCCCATTTTCACAAGAGCATCGAGGAAGGAACGATCGATGATTTTGTTAACGGGCTGGATGACGGAAACTCGAGCAACGATCTGAAAAAAGCGATATATTACATACACGAAGAAAGATACAGGGAAGCCCTTGACGCGATCGGCAAGGAGCAAAAGTTTAATTATATCAACGGCTGTATCGATGTGAAGGATTCGATCAGGAAATTCCTCCTAAAACAGCTCGGACAGGCATGATCTTAGATTAAATCTTGTTCCGGTTTTGCGTGTTATAATCAACACATGACAGACGAAGAGATATTTAACACAGATTACGTGATCATAGACATACTTCCTTCTCAGGTCCCGCAAAGTAGTCAGGGACAGTATTTTGCTGTCGAGAGGTATTTTCTTAAGGAGCAGATGGACCGGATCAAGCAAAAGCATATCGATCTGATCCTAAAGCTCAATTGCTATATGGAATTAACGTACGGAGAAGAGATCAATCCTGATCCCGAGATTATCGTTTCTGACATGAAGCGGAGTACCGTGATTATCCGGAGAAATGATTCCCTGATCGTTTCCGAGCCTGATTCGACTTATCTGACGCTCTACAATGCGGATGAAGAGCTCTTATCTCTCATCAAGACCTTGTCGGTCGGAGAAGGTCTTTACGTCTGGAGTCCGCCTGAAGGCTAGAAAAACAAAAGCTGTCCCGAACTCTGAAGTTCTGAGACAGCCTTATTGCTGGTCGAGGTGACAGGGTTCGAACCTGCGACCCCATGCTCCCAAAGCACGTACGCTACCAACTGCGCTACACCTCGTTTTGCAACATACCCGAGGATTATAGCATTTTTCCCGTCAATTACAAGAGCTTTCGGATCAGCCCCTGCACTCGACGGCTATCAGCGGAACCGTCATCTCGTCTTCGGTCAGTCCGCCGTGATATCCCTTGTAGATACTGACGTCCTCTTCTTTGGTGAACAAAGTAAGCTCCGTCGTTGCATACGACAGGTACTGCCCGAGCTTTTCCTTGAATCTCTCACTTACTTCGCCTTCCCCGTAGAAGCCCTGCCTGATGGCCTCCTCCGTCTTAAGGAGGACAAACGTATCACCGAACTCTTTCTTAAACTCCTTCTCGAAAACATCCTCCATGCCCTCCTTTACATAAAAGCTCATGGCTCTTGCTTCGAGCGAAGGAAGCCTTACGAGGCACTTCATGATCTCCGGATATCTTCTTATGCATGTTCCCGTAATATCGATATGGCCGTGATCAGCGGTGATGAGAAGGAGAGTGTTCTTAAGTTCCCCGGAAAACTCTTCCATCTTGTCTTCCAGATCCTTCATTATTTTTTTCGCATCCGGACCGAAGCATCCTTTCTCGTGAAACGTCCCGTCAGGCTCGCTCCAGTAAGCGTAGATGTATTTCCTGCCGGGCTTTTTTGTCAGATCCCTGATCCTTTCGCAGATGCAGTCGAGATCCTGTGGGAACGGCGGCCCAAAAGGCATGGAGTAATAGGCTTCCATGCCGCTCTTGTTGAGCCTTCCTATAAGATCCTCATATGGCGTAAAAGTCCTTGCGACATTGAACTTTGCTGCAGGCTCTGAAGTGTCCTTGACAGTATTGGTAAAGACCGATACGTTCTCATCTATCTCGGGAAAATACGTATCCCATCCGAGCCACAGGTGGTCCTTCGGGAGAAGGCCGGTCATCAGGGATACCGTCGAAGGAACCGTGCTCGACAGGAAAACCGAACTTATATAGCCGCGGACGTGTGATCTGAGGAAGCCGTCCTCTTCAAGGTTTCCGTCGAGGACATTCTTTCCCATGGCATCAAGTATGAATACTACGATGTTGTCGGCATCCGTATCCTTCAGGATGCTTGATGTCAGGGGAGAGATCCGCCCCTTCTTTTCGATCCCGTAGAATTCCGCGATGGAGTTAGGAATCCCTGCGGTGCAGTCGCTGTAATCCGGTT
The DNA here is from genome assembly GCA_024691135.1 of Clostridiales bacterium. Taxonomy (GTDB): domain Bacteria; phylum Bacillota; class Clostridia; order Saccharofermentanales; family Saccharofermentanaceae; genus Saccharofermentans. Next base: position 2,001 of record JAILNZ010000032.1, on the reverse strand, counting down.
TTTTGAATTTCAGTTCCATAATCTTTTCTTCCTTCCTTTGTTATACAAAAAGGACCGCTCGTATATCTTAAGCGGTCCTTAGATGACTTGATCTTCAGTTAAAGAGGAAAGTTCACGTCAACATAAGGCCCACAATTATTCCTGTGCGCACATCCGTATCCACGTTGACTGATCTTCTGTTCGAAAACATGTTCAAGTACCTCTTTAACGGGTTTTAAAGAGCGTAGCACACATGTTTTCCGGTGTCAATCTCAAGACCTGCCGCATTATAATATTGCGTCCCTCAAAAAACTTGGTATACTCATATAGGCATGTTTTATATGTGTAGTTTTGTAGTATTTGTAGAATAGGAGTAAGAAAATGCCTGTAACAGAGTATTTGGAAAGAAATGCAGATCTTTATGGCGACGAGGTTGCTCTGGTCGAGCTCAATCCCGAACAGCAGGAACTCGGACGCATCACCTGGAAAGAGTACGAACTCATTCAGCCTACTGACAAGCAGGCCTACAGAAGGGAGATCACGTGGAAGGTCTTCGACGAGAAGGCTAACCGTGTGGCCAACATGCTCCTTTCGCGCGGCATCAAGAAGGACAACAAGATCGGTATCCTCATGATGAACTGCCTCGAGTGGCTCCCGATCTACTTCGGTATCCTCAAGACAGGCGCAATAGCCGTACCTCTCAATTTCCGTTATACATCAGAAGAGATACTGTACTGCAGCAATCTGGCAGAACTCGACGTTCTCTTCTTCGGTCCTGAATTCATTGGCCGTATCGAAAACATAGAGCACGACCTCCACAAGAACCGTGCCCTCATCTTTGTCGGCGAGAACTGCCCGACATTTGCGGAAGACTACCGCGTCATCACAGCAGATTATTCAAGCGAGCGTCCCAACATCAAAGTTACGGACGAAGATAACGGAGCCATCTATTTCAGTTCCGGAACGACCGGCTTCCCTAAGGCTATCCTTCACAAGCACAGGAGCCTCATGCACGCGGCAACGGTCGAGCAGAAGCACCACTCCACATGCAGGAGCGACTGTTTCCTCTGCATCCCGCCTCTATACCACACAGGCGCCAAGATGCACTGGATGGGAAGCCTCGTAAGCGGCTCCCGCGCCGTCCTCCTCCGCGGAACAAAGCCTCAGTACATCATGGACGCAGTCTCCAAAGAGCACTGCACCATCGTATGGCTCCTGGTACCGTGGGCACAGGACATCCTTGACGCCCTCGACCGCGGCGACATCAAGCTCTCTGACTATGAGCTCGACCAGTGGAGACTCATGCACATAGGTGCCCAGCCGGTGCCGAAGTCACTCATCAAGCGCTGGCTCGCTTATTTCCCTAAGCATCAGTATGACACCAACTACGGCCTCAGCGAGTCCATCGGACCGGGCTGCGTCCACCTCGGCGTCGAGAACGTCAACAAAGTCGGTGCAATCGGTATCCCGGGCTACGGCTGGGAATGCAAGATCATCGACGAGAACGGCGAGCCTGTCAAGCAGGGCGAAGTCGGCGAGCTCTGTGTCAAGGGCAACGGCGTTATGGTCTGCTACTACAACAACCCTGAAGCTACAGCCGAAGTCCTCAAGGACGGCTGGCTCCTTACAGGTGACATGGGCCGTGAGGATGAAGACGGATTCATCTTCCTCGTTGACCGCAAAAAGGACGTCATCGTCTCAGGCGGCGAGAACCTCTATCCTGTCGAGATCGAGGATTTCCTCATGAAGAACGACAAGATCAAGGACGTAGCCGTAATAGGTCTCCCTGACAAGCGTCTCGGCGAGATCGAAGGCGCCATCATCGAAGTAAAGCCTGACATGGAACTCACAGAAGACGAAGTAAACGAATTCTGCCTGCAGCTCCCACGCTACAAGAGACCGCGCCAGATCATCTTCGCACCTGTCCTCCGCAACGCGACAGGCAAGATCGAGAAGCCAAAGCTCCGCAAGCTCTACGGTCAGGAGCACCTGGTCGACTTCGAGAATCAGGATTGATCAAAA
>JAILNZ010000010.1 GCA_024691135.1 Clostridiales bacterium | reverse complement strand
AAAAACGCCCGTAAAAAATGCATTATCAGCGCGTTTATCGGCAGTGATGCATTCAAAATATAAAAAACCGGGATTTTGAATGCAAGGATCAGGCCTCACGGACCCGATCCTCTATAATGAGTCATTCAGATTGCTCATTTTACTTGGAAAAAATGCATGTGACTGCTGAAAGCCGATAAATATGCATTCAAAATCCCCAAAATTCCCAAAAAGAATGACACCCGATCTACGACGATCAATTGCCGTAAAGCGAGATCTCGAAGGAGACCACATAGTCGCTGACTTTGTTGATCTGCAGGAGGTATAAAGTCTGGTCTTTCTCGAACTGCTCCAGCCAGCTGTCGTCAGTCGTACTCTTATCGACATAGATGCCGTAACCTTCCGACAGAAGCTTCGCTTCGATCTTTTCGGCCACTTCAAAAGCGAGGTCCTTATCTTCGATATGCAGCTCAATGTTGACTCTGGCGTAACCGCGCGTTCCGTCAAAGACAGGATCACATTTCATTCCCGAAAAGAAAGAGACCTTACTTACATAGTTTACGGTATCAGTAGAAGCGTTCTTGAACTTCCAGCTGAAATCGTCATCGTTCTTCTTGGACTCCGTGCATCCGTCCGTGATGAGGTTTACGTAGTAATCTTCGCTATAGGTACCTGACTTCACATGCGTCGTCTTCCAGAGATTTTCGATGATCTCATCTGACGTCATACCGTCCAGGCGGAGGATGACTGAATCATCCGTGATCTGCTTATCAGTATCGTCATCTGTCGTGCCATCCGGCGGCAGACCTTCCGCGCCCTGGTCTTTATCAGAGCCCAACTCATCATCCTGTGTCTCGTAAGCGTCGTCTCCGCGCTTCTTTCCCGTGTCACCATCACCCTTTTTGCTTATTACCGTAACGATGACTCCTGTTACTATTCCGACTGCAACTACTGCAGCGATACTTCCGAGTATTATCTTTTTCATGATTATCTCCGATCCTTTCTTTGCCGCCGAAGAAGCGGTCTTTGTTACGGCTCCGGTATCGGCAGCCTGTGCTGATGCGGACAGAGATAAAAAGTTTGCAGGCATGGGCTTCATCGGCACCTGCTCTGCTTCTTTGATGAACAACTTGCTCAGGAACGGCAACGCAGCCATAACGAACAACTTCGTATCATTATCTTCTTCATACTTCTCGACCTCCTTCTTGATCTTATTTCTGGCAAAGTTAAGGCGGCGGCGCACAGTTCCTTCCGGAACGCCAAGCGCGTCTGCGATCTCTCTTGTGCTCATCTCATCAAAGTAGAACAGTATGAGTGTCCTTCTGATATCCTCAGACAACGAATTGTTGATGATATCCATGATGATCCTTCTGGCATCCTCCGACTCAATGATCGAATCCGGAAGAAAATCCTCCGGGACCGCTTCGACGCTATCAAAGAACTCTTCATCCATATTATCGGTCTTATCAAGCCTGATACGGTTCAGGCACTTGTTTGCAGCTATCTTCTTAAGCAGGGCAACAACCTTGCTCAGATCTTCCAGGTCGCCATATGATCTCATAAAAGCGATGATAGTTTCCTGAACGATGTCCTCAGCATCAGCCTTGTCCTTCAGGAGCTGCATTGCCGTCCAATATACAGACTTATAAGATTCGTTATATATCTTTTCGAGTTCCTTATTGGTCACCTTTTCCTTGCCTCCTTTCTATCCGCATCTACTTACTTAACAACTGGCGGATGCGAAATGTTCGCTGGTCGAGATATTTTTTTTGAAATTGTTTCCCTAACATTATATATGATGGTTTCCTATTAGACATAAGAAAGCATTTTCAGTTCAGTACATTGATTTCTATCATGCTTCGCCATTTAGTCGTTGATTCCCCCTTTGGTGTGTCATACAAAATTTCTAAAAATGCCCGAAAAGTATGTCTTTTAGAGGAGTTTTGAGTAAGGTCATCATACATTTTTTCTATTTATTGAAATTCAGTATGACAAGAACACCCAATGTTAGCTCTGATTGAAGCAGATAGTCATACAAAAACCTCAGAAATTAAAAAAAAGTATGACTGATAGGGGTAAAACAGGGATAAAAGTCATACAAAATCTCGAAAAATCCCAAAAATGTATGAATCCATTATTGACTGGAAATCTCATAGCTGATCAAAGTCTCTCGAAAACTAAGGGGGCTGCCCCGGCAGTGAACTTTCACTGCTTTCGGGACAACCCCCTGATGTTAATCATATGATCGATCTTTTTATGGATCTTCGATCGGCGGCGTATCAACTGTTGGTGGATCTGTAACTACCGTCGGCGGATCTGTGACCACCGTCGGAGGATCTGTGACTACCGTCGGCGGATCAGTAACAACCGTCGGAGGATCAGTAACCACTGTCGGAGGATCAGTAACTACCGTCGGGTTCGTCGTGGCAGTCGGATTCGTTGTGGCTGTCGGATTCGTCGTCGGCGGGTTCGTTGTCAGATTCGGCGTTGGCGTTGTTGATGGCTTCTTCGAAGGATCCGTCGTCGGCGTTGGCGTTGTTGATGGCTTCTTCGAAGGATCCGTCGTCGGCGTTGGCGTTGTTTTCGATGTACCCGTCGGGCTCGGCGTCGGCTTAGGTGTCGGCGTGTCCGGAGTCTGCGGATCCGTCTGGTCCGGATTCGGGTTCGGGTTGTCCGGAGTCTTGGCAGGAGTCTTTGACGGCTTCTTTGTAGGAGACGGGGTCGGAGTCTCGGTTAGCTCCTCAGTAGGCTCCTCAGTCGGCTCTTCGGTTGTCTCTCTGTTCAATGTCTCCCAGGAGACCTGTGACAGGGAAGGAGTTGTGTCTTCCTCGTCAGGTGCAGAGATGTCCTTGAGGTAGCCTTCCATACCGTTGGAGATGCGGAAGAGAGTGTTGGCATCCCAGGAGTTTGCGCCGCAGACTCTGTTGAGGATCTCGAGTTCGCTGGTTACCATTGCTATCGCGAGCTTAGGCATATCTTCCGGCTGGAATTCCTCGACCGTGAATTCGATGGACTGGCCGGAGGAAGAATCGTCATGGAAGTAGATCGTGAGCATCTGGCCGTAGTGAAGGCCGATGTCACGGGTGTCCTGAGTCTTGGGGTTCTTGGCGGAGACGCTGACGCGTCCGTCTGTTACGTATATGGTGACGCTGCCGTTCGGCAGGACTCCGAAGTAGCCGGATGTTCCGGTGATGTTCAAATCGACGTCCGCGGTCGATACCTTGAGGCTCTCGTCCTCGGCGAGAGGCTGCTTTACGTTGAAGAAAACGCCGCCCATCTCGACGCGGGTGTTGTAATTCTTGCCGTCCTTGTAGAAAGTGACGAGACTGTTCTCGTCTACGGTGATGATCTTATAGTTGTCGAGGCTGACTGATGCCAGGCTGCTGCTGGAGGTCATGAGGGCGTCGCCGTCACTGAAGCGCAGGGTCTTCTTGATGACCTTTGACTTGCCGTTCTCCTTGATCAGCTGCACCTTGCCGACCGCGCGGGTGAGGTGCATCGTTGATGATGCGTAATATCTGTAGATGAAAAATCCGGATACGACTCCGACGATGAGGACACCCAGGATGATGCTTAGGAGTATGATCCTGTTCTTTGTCTTCCTGTTTCCGTCAGGTCTCTGTAAATATGTAATACCGTCCACTTAAACCCTCCGACACATAACACTAACCTTATTTCATATTTAAACAGATATGTAAAAGCATTTTACAATGCTCATATAATCATTATCAAGTATAAATATGGAAACGCCGTTTTTGGCGTTTCTTTTATCGGGGGCGGCGTGATATAATTACACGGAATCTTTTTTTCGGGAAGGAGGAGCAAAATGACGCAGCAGCAGCTTGAAGCAATCCTTGAGTGGCTCAGGAAGAATAATGACCGTCCTATCTCCTTTATCGAAAAGGAATTGCTCAAATCGGCGGTTGACGGCGCCTACACGGTCGGCGACCTTGTGCGCAACCTGTCGAATCTTACTAATCTTCGCTAAAACCTGGAGGTCACAAAATGGATGTAGTCTGTCTTGATATGGAAGGTGTTCTCGTTCCTGAGATATGGATCGCTTTTTCGGAGGCGTCGGGCATTCCCGAGCTCAAGAGAACGACGAGAGACGAACCCGATTATGACAAGCTCATGCGTTGGAGACTCGGGATCCTCAAAGAGCACGGCCTCGGCATCAGGGAGATCCAGGACGTTATCGCCAAGATCGACCCGCTGCCGGGCGCGAAGGAATTTCTCGACAGATTAAGGAGCGAGGCGCAGGTCATAATAATAAGCGACACCTTTACGCAGTTTGCGATGCCGCTGATGAAGAAGCTCGGCTACCCCACGCTCTTTTGTAACACGCTGGAGATCGCGGACAATGGCGAGATCACGGGCTTCAAGATGAGGATCGAGAACTCCAAGCTCACGACGGTCAAGGCACTGCAGTCCATGGGTTTTGATACGATCGCGGCAGGCGATAGCTATAACGACCTGGCCATGATCAGGGCGAGCCGCAAGGGATTCCTGTTCAGGAGCACGGACAAGATCAAGGCCGACAATCCCGACCTGGAGGCCTTCGAGGAGTTCGATGACTTCCTCAAGGCGATCGAGAATGCTCTCGCTTGAAGCCTGACATATGAACATATTACCGCCCTCGGAAGACGGCGGTATTTTTTTGCTTAATGAAAATGCAAAAAAACTTTATAAAAGCAACAATAATCGTAATATCATCGTCAATATGATGCGGGTATGTAGTGATAAGATACAAATATATCTGATGGTGGTTGAATGGTAAGGAAGTTTTTGACGACAATCCTGGTGATTGCCGCAGCAGTCACTTTAGCTTCTTGCAGCGCTGCTTCTGAGAACGTGCGTAGATCAGAAGTCAGCGTTCTGTTTGCCGAAAAACTCCCCGACACCACCGAGGCTCATGCAATTGACGAGACACTCTCTTCAGAAGACGACATCAAGATCGTGGACCCGACAGGCGGCGTAGTTCCGACTGACGACGATTACCAAAAGCCGATCCCGTCACAGGTCAATTCCTCGGAGGTCCCTTACGGCGATACGTCCTACAAGGACCATCTGGAGGACAAATCCCTTCTTAAGCTTGCCGATAAATATTATTCCGAAGGCTACTATGTGGTCGACGCGGAGACCCTCGCCTCTAACGGCGCGTTCTTCACGATCGACGGCTCCGGCTATTTCTACCGCGGCTTCATGGCCGCACTCTACGGCGAGGAAGGCACGGAGATCCGCTATTACTTCATCATTTCCGAAGAGCAGCTCTTTGAGCTTGTCGGGCAGTATGATGAATTCACGAGCGGATTTACCGACAACGATGAAGTGGTGCATTTCCTTTTCGAGGAAGAAGGGGTGGAACTTAATTACTACAGGGATACGGGGATAATGGAATATATCTTCCGGAATTACTGACAAATCAATAAACGAGAAAAAATTATCGAAAAACGATAAAAAATGATTGCATCTCAATAACGTCTGTGTTATTATCCAATCACAGGAATATAGGAGGTGACAATCTATGGATACAAAAAACAAGAGAGAAGGCCAGATCAAGACAGTCCTTCTCGGAACCAAGATCAGCACTATAGTCATGATGTTCTTCTGCGCAGTAAGCATCGTCTTCGGTTACTATATCTGCCTCTACAGCTGGGGCATAGATGTCGTAGGCGGCCAGCGCGCGACGAACCTGATCCCGGATCTTCCGGCGTTCGTACTCTTCGTGATCGACTTTTACATCTGCATCTGCTTTGCAATAGTGATCCTCGTGGGCGTCTGGCTCCTCCTCCGCAATCTCGAGGCAGGAGAGGTGTTCGTCAGGAAGAACACGAAGCTTCTTAATCTCATCACACTGGGTTGTGTCGGTATCGCGATCTTCTGCTTTATCGGCGGACTCGTCTCACTTTCCACGGTTCTCATCGGAGCAGTAGGCCTTTTCATGGCCCTGATCGTCCAGTGTGTCAAGGTCCTCATGGACAAGGCGATCGACCTCCGCGAAGAACTCGATCTTACGATATGAGGTGATCTTATGGCTATTATTGTAAACATTGACGTAATGATGGCAAAGCGTAAGATCTCGGCAGGCGATCTTGCGTCGCGCATAGGGATTACTCCCGCAAACCTTTCCATACTCAAGAACCAGAAGGCCAAGGCTGTCAGGTTCAGCACCCTTAACGACATCTGCAAAGTCCTCGAGTGCCAGCCGGGCGACATCCTGGAGTATGTAGAAGACTAACTTTTCTCGGAGACAACAAAAATGGATAAAACAATCAAGACGGCAGACCGTCTGAAACTGATCTGTCTGGGTTTAAGTTTCATATTTTCCTTCGCTTACGTGTACCAGATCCACTTCGATCTGAACGACATGAAGCTCTCGATCGTGTTCACCGCACTGGCCCTTGTCGCCATCCTCTGGCTCGAACTCACGATCCGCCAGCGCGTCCTTTTAGGCCACCTCTCGAAAAATCCTCGGAGGACTCTCGAGACCCGCTTCTGGGAAGCCATCATCGTCCTTTTGGCCGTCAACATCTACTTCGGCATGAATACGGCCCTCACGATGCTCTTCCTTCACGCATCCGTCGTCTACGCGGTCCTCTGCGGCACCGGCCACCTCTTCAGGGACAACTCGAGCATCTTCTGCCCGGGCGATCTCATCAACGGCTTCTGCAGGATCCCGTTCGCGAACTTCCCGGCCAGGATCATCTCGATCGCCGAGAGCATCAAGCTGAAGAACACGCCGGAAGACGGCGCAGACACGGTCCCGCAGACTTCATCCGCCCACAAGACCTTAAAGGTCGTTCTCGGTTTCGGCGTCACGGTCTTCTGCTTCGTCTTCCTCATCATCGCATTCGTAAACCTTGCGGACGTTGACGCCAACTTCGCGTCCGCCGAAGATGCCATCAGCGAATTCTTCTACAACTTCACGATCGATACCACGGTTATCTATTCGCTCTTCCTCTCGATCCCGGTCGGCGCCTACCTCTTCGGCCTCTTCCAGGGCACCGTCAGGATGAACACCGGCTTTGAGCAGCGTCTCGAAAAGAAGATCACGTCAGGCATCACGAGGGTAAAGCTCGTCACATCGATCCTTTTCAGCATTATCCTCATCGTCTTCATCACGGTCTACATGATCTTCTTCATTTCACAGGCAAGCTACATGTTCAGCGGCTTCTTCGGGATCCTCCCCGAAGAATTCACGGCATCCGAATACGCAGTAAGCGGATTCCACGAGCTCATCAACGTCGTGATCATCAACTTCATCCTCCTCGCACTGACCAAGCTGTTCTCCGCCGAGAGCCCGGTCGTCAAGATCCTCACCGTCATCCTCATGGCGCAGAGCATGCTCTTCGCAACGATATCCGCCTCGAAGATCCTCCTTTACATCTCCCGGTTCGGATACACGGAAGCAAGGACCCTCGGCCTCTGGGGCACGATCGTTGTCTTCGTCGGAGCCGCCCTCGCGGCATTCAACATCCTCACCCGCAAGAAGACCTTCGCCCCGTGGTTCCTCTTCTCGGCCGCCAGCTTCGTCACCACAAACTTCATCGCATTCTGCTTCAAGTGATCATACACAACATGGAATAAGCGGAAGATCCGGCTGTTCCTGCTATAGTGATTCTCCATCCCCCACCCCGGGGCTTTGCACCCGCTTTCGGAGCGTCACTACAGCCGGGGCAGCCTTCTTTCTGTTCAAAATCAATGTTTTTCTGTGACAGGATCACAAGAAAATGCCTGTATTGAACAGCCACTGCGCTGTACAAAATCAAGGGAATCCTGTACATCTGTACAAGAAATAACTCATATTGTACAGACGGAAGCACTCTCCCGAGTAAACGCATAAAAGCAGAAGATAGGCAAAATTCAGGCAATGCCGCAAATTAGTTTGACAATCAAAGTAATGGATATATACTTAGGGTAAAAGGAAGATCTCTGAATAACTCTTTGTTAAGGGGAGGAGCTAAGATGGGAACTTTAAATACTATATTACTTGAATATGCCATCGGTATAACGATAGGCTTTGTGATAGTTCTTATATCCAGAATAAGATATAAGAAACTTAGTGAAGAGCTGAAAAAGCAGATCGACATGACGAAAGTCAACGGTATGCCCGGAAATCAGCCGCAGCAGCAGGTACAACAGATTTCGTACACGCAGATGCAGGGCGGTATTCAACAGCAGCCGATGCCGATGCAGCCGGTACAAAATCCGATGCCTATGCCGCAGCCGATGCAGCCGGCTCAGGCACAGTTCCAGACGCAGGCATTCGTGCCTCCGGTCCAACCTCAGGTTCAGCCTCAGGTAAGACCGCAGGTTACGGCAGAGAAGCCCGAGCCACAAAAGACGAAGATCAGCGCCATCGGTGTTGTATTTGCAGTCGGTGTGCTCCTTCTCCTGGTCAGTGCCGCAGTATTCCTCACAGCTTCCTGGCAGACGCTGGCTCCTGTAGCGAAGTGTGCGGTCCTTGGATCAGCGACGCTACTGGTCATGGGTATGTCGGTTGTATTCAAGAAGGTCCTGAAGCTCGAGAAAACAAGTATGGCTTTCTACAGCCTTGGCTGCCTTTTGATCCCGGTAACGCTTCTTGCGGGCTATCTGTCCTTCGGGTTTGACAGGATATTTATACTCCTTATCCTGTGTGCAGTATCCCTGGCGATAACGGGCGCCCTTGGTTACTTAATCTATAAGTCCAAGCTTCATGCCGCTATAAGTTATCTCGGATTGATATGGCTTTCTGTATTTATCTGCAGCGAAGTCATCGGAGACGAAGAAGGCTTTATATTCGGACTGTCCTTTGGTTGCCTCCTGGCAGGCCTCGTCGGATTCTTTGTTAAGGACAAGGTCATAAGCATAGTATCCGAGGTCATATCTTATCTGGCAGTTTTTGTATTCTTCCTGTGCTACATGATCCCTCTGCCTTGGCAGCTGATCTCCATGATCCTCTGCGCGGCGGCCTTTGCGCTCTGCTTCAAAAAGAGGAAGTTCATCATGGCAGTCATGCCGGTACTTGTCGTCATAATCGGTGTGACGAGCCTGTGCCAGTTCTATGATAACGTCCGTATAGATCATAAGCCACTTATGGTCATCGGCTTGACCCTCACGACGGTATATGCGGCAGGCTACCTCCTGGCGGCCAAGTTCCTTAAGATATCGAGTCCTTTCAGCAATGCATATATCCTGGCGGGAAGCATAGCGGCAGGTGTCGCGAGCGGCATCATGGTGGATGCGTTCCCGGAGTTCGTCATGATCCCTGCGGTCATCACGGCATTCCTTATCCTCATCCTCTCGAAAAACAAGATCGAGAAGATCGTCTACTGGCCGGTTCTGGCTTTGATGGTACTTATCGAGTCATTCTGTCTTGAGGGCCTGTTCCATGTCGCGCTTCTTGTCCTCGCCATCTATGCGGCTGTATATGTTTATTCCCTCTTCTCGGGAAATTACGCCGCCAACGGATCTTTCGCGATCATTACCATGATAGCGTTCCCGGCCTTCGGAAGGTTTATTGACTTTTATTTCTTCCTGGCCGTCCCGGTCGCGCTTTATATAATGACTGTGATCATTCAGAGGAAAAAGCCTCTCAATGATCTGCCGTATCACATCTTCAGGGCGGGGCTCTCTCTGGTCTTTGCAGTCACGGCGTTCATAGTGATCGACAAGCTCCATGATCATCCGACCTACCTCATCGCGATTGTCCTGGGAGCTTCCGTGGCATTTTTGGTAACGAGCCTTTTCGACCCGAAGGATCGCTTTGCGGGCGCAGTCCCGAGCCTTGTGATCCCGGTCGCGCTTTACTGGCTCTACCTGACGCTCACGCTGGACTTCTTCCTCGCGGCGCCTCTGAACTACGCGATCTTTATCCTGGCCATCGTGCTCTCGGCAGTGGCGGGCAGGATCATATACAGATCCCTCTTCTCGAAAAAGCATTTTGACTTCATTATGCTCTTCAGCCTCGTCTACATCGTTGCGGGATATATCGCGAAGGTCAATTTCTTTGCGCTCCTGTCAGTATTTATCATCTGCCTCATAGGCGGTTTCGGAAAAGAAGGCCAGAGCGTAAGAGAGAGGATCCTGACTTACATCAAGCCGATCCTGTCGCTCTTTACGTTGAGCCTGGCTTTTACCTTCATTAATACCGATATTAAGGCGATCGACGACACGGTCCTTTACCAGCTGAGGCTTCTCGCTTTCCTCATCGCGGCGGCGGTCATCTGCTTTGTCATAAGGCTTACGGGCAGGAAGTGGATCTGGTTCGCTTCGCTCGCTATCGTCCTTCAGGTGGACATCATAATCGCTCTCATGACCAGGGAACTGCTGCCGCTGTCGGTCGTTTTCGCCCTCGCAATCGCGGTCACGGTATATTCCTTCATAGGAAAGAGGAAGAGCTATCTGATCCTCGGTGTGGTCTCTCTGATCGAGAGCGCCGTCGGGCTGTCGACCGTATACTGGCAGAACAGGTACTGGTGGGCATATCTCCTCGTCGCGGGCGTTGCGCTGATCTCGCTTGCATCCGTAAACGAGTACAAGAGGCGCAAGGCGGCCGAGTCCGGAGCGGAAGAAAAGAAGATCATGCTGTTCGAAAACTGGACGTGGTAATTCTGTGGCAATAATTCCTCTGCGGTTGACTTAATGGTGACGTTATGATAATACTTTGATAGTCAAATTATTTTATAGTCAAATCAAAGAGGTAAAGATGATAGGAAAGATTGTTGGTCTGGGATCATACCTGCCTTCGAAAGTCCTGACGAATAAGGACCTCGAAGAGATGGTGGAGACCTCTGATGAATGGATCGTCGAGCGCACGGGCATCCGTGAGAGGCATATCTCCGATCCTTATACGGAATCCGTATCGCAGATGGCGGTGAATGCGGCCAAAGAGGCGATCAGGGATGCAGCGATAGATCCTGAAGAGATCGATCTCATTATCCTGGCGAGCACGACGAGTAACATGGTCATACCGTCGTGTTCCTGCGTCGTTCAGAGAGAAACGGGCGCGAAGAACGCGATGTGCTTTGATCTGAATTCCGCGTGTACGGGTTTTCTTACGGCATATAACACGGCGCAGAGCTTTATCGAGGCAGGTCATGTGAAGACCGCCCTGGTACTGGGAAGCGAGTGCACGAGCAATTACGTCGACTGGACCGACAGAGGCACATGTATCCTTTTCGGAGATGCTGCCGGTGCAGCCGTTTTGCGTGCGCAGGAAAGCGACAGGAAGAACATGTTCGTCCTTCATGCCGACGGCAGGAGATCTGACTGCCTCTACGCTGAAAACATGAAGCAGAGGAAGGATCCCGAGGAACTTATCCCGAAGACGTTCTTCCAGATGGACGGCAAAGAGGTGTTCAAGTTCGCGGTAACGGCGGTCCCTCAGATCATCAAGGAACTGTGCACTAAGTTTTCGATAGATAAGGATGAGGTGGATCTGTTTGTACTCCACCAGGCAAACAGGAGGATCATCGAGGCCGTCAGCAAACGCCTTGATATCCCTCTCGAAAAGTTCCCGATGAACATCGACCGTATGGGCAACACGTCTTCCGCCAGCGTCCCGTCGCTCCTTACAGAGCTCAAAAAAGCGGGCAGGCTCAAGGAAGGCACAAAGATCATTGCTTCAGGATTCGGCGCCGGCCTTACCTGGGGCGCAAGCTATATAGAATTCTGATCCGGAGGAATTACCATGAAAACAGAGATCACAGAACTTTTGGGAATCGAATACCCGATAATCCAGGGCGGTATGGCCTGGGTAGCGGACTATCACCTCGCGGCGGCAGTGTCTGAGGCCGGCGGACTCGGTATCATCGGTGCAGGCGGAATGGACGCCGAGATGGTAAGAAACCAGGTCAGGGAAGTCAAAAAGCTCACGAACAAGCCGTTTGGCGTTAACGTAATGCTCATGAACCCGCACGCCCCCGAGATCGCGAAGATGCTCGTCGAGGAGGACGTTAAGGTAGTAACGACAGGCGCGGGCTCCCCGGAGAAGTTCATGCCGATGTGGAAGGAAGCGGGCATCAAGGTCATTCCTGTCATAGCTTCCGTGGCATACGCGAAGAGAATGGAGAAAGTCGGCGCTGATGCGGTAGTCGCAGAAGGCACCGAGTCCGGCGGACATATTGGCGAAGCAACGACGATGACACTCGTTCCGCAGGTCGTTGATGCGGTAAATATCCCGGTAATCGCTGCAGGCGGCATTGCGGACGGCAGAGGATTCGCGGCAGCTTTCATGCTCGGCGCGAAGGCAGTCCAGATGGGTACGGTATTCATCTGTGCCGAGGAGACGAACGTTCACCAGAACTATAAGGACTTCGTAATGAAGGCCAAGGACATCGATTCCAAGGTAACGGGAAGGAGCACGGGTCACCCTGTAAGGATCCTTCGAAACCAGATGGTCACGGAGTACCTGAAGCTCGAGTCCGAAGGCGCATCGTTAGATGAGCTCGAGCATCTCACGCTCGGCGCGCTCAGGAAGGCCGTAGTCGACGGTGACGTCAAGACCGGAAGCGTAATGGCCGGTCAGATCTCGGGCCTCGTTAAAGAGCAGAGAACATGTAAGAAGATCATTGAAGATATCATGACAGAAGGAGAGAAGTTACTTAAGGTATGAGCAAGATAGCATTTGTTTATCCCGGTCAGGGAGTTCAGGCAGTAGGCATGGGAAAGGACTTTTTCGATAATTACGAGGAAGCCAGGGAGCAGATCAGGCTCGCATCCAAGGAGTCGGGCATCGATCTGGAGAAGATACTTTTCGAAGAAAATGAGCTTATCAATCAGACGGAGTATACGCAGCTCGCGATCGTTGCGACCTGTGCGGCCATGACCAAGGTCGTTGAGAAGACGGGCGTGAAGGCTTCCGTCTCGGCAGGCCTGTCGCTCGGCGAATATGCCGCTCTTATCGCGAACAAGGCCCTGAAGCCCGAGGACGCTTATAAGCTCATCTACCAGAGAGGCAAGTTCATGCAGGAGAGCAGCCCGGATGTCGAAGGCGGCATGAGCGCCATCATCGGCCTTCCGAGAGAGCCTGTCCAGGAAGTCTGCGACAGCATCGAGGGCGCTTGCGTGGCAAACCTCAACTGCCCGGGCCAGATAGTCATCTCAGGCGAGAAGGCGGCCGTTACCAAGGCAGGAGAGATCCTTAAGGAGGAGAAGGGCGCGAAAAGGGTCGTACCTCTTAACGTGTCCGGCGCTTTCCATTCAACTCTCATGAACGAAGCTGCAGAAAGGCTCGAAAAAGTGATGGAGGACGTTAAGATCAACGAGATGGCTTTCCCATACGTGGCTAACGTAAACGCCGAGATCACTGACGACAAGAACGAAGTTAAGGAAAACCTCATCAAGCAGGTCTATTCACCTGTAAGGTGGGAGGACAGCGTAAGGAACATGATCGCTGACGGCGTCGACCTCTTTATCGAGATCGGACCGGGCAAGACGATCGCGGGCTTCATGAAGAAGATCGATCCGGAGGCGAAGGTGATCAACATCTCGACCGTTGAGGATCTCGAGAAGCTCAAGGAGATCGCATAAGGAGGACTTTATGAGTAAAGCGGCAATCGTAACAGGCGGATCCAGAGGTATCGGAGCAGCTATCGTAAGAGCTCTTGCATCTGACGGATTTGATGTGGCAATAATCTATCAGGGATCAGTCGAGCGTGCTCAAAGTCTCGCCGAAGAGATCAAGGCGACGGGAAGAAACGCCGTCGCCATCCGGTGCGACGTATCGTCCCTCGAGCAGGTCGAGAAGATGACCTCTGAGGTAGTAGAGAAATTGGGCGGCGTTGACGTTCTCGTCAATAACGCGGGCAAGACCAGGGACGGTCTTATAATGAGGATGACGGAAGAGGACTTCGATTCCATCATCAATACGAACCTCAAGGGCGCCTTCAATTGCACGAAGGCAGTTACGCCGATCATGATGAAGGCAAGGAGCGGACGTATCGTTAACATCAGCTCCGTTGTAGGCGTTACGGGTAATGCCGGCCAGGCGAACTATGCGGCGTCCAAGGCAGGCATCATCGGACTTACGAAGTCCGCAGCGAAGGAGCTTGCCACGAGGGGCATCACGGTAAACAGCGTGGCTCCGGGATATGTCAGGACAGACATGACCGAAGTCCTGAGCGATAAGATCAAAGAAGCCATTCTCGCACAGATCCCGATGAAGAAGTGCGCAGAGCCTGAGGACATCGCGAATGTCGTATCGTTCCTGTGCTCGGACAAGGCGGGCTATGTGACGGGTCAGGTCATAAACGTCGACGGCGGAATGGTAATGTGAGGTAAATGACATGAACGGAAGAAAAGTAGTAATCACGGGTCTCGGCGCGATCACACCGGTCGGCAATGACGTAAACACATACTGGGAGAGCCTGAAGGCCGGCAAGGTCGGCATCGGACCTATCACGAAGTTCGATACGACCGACTTCAAGGTCAAGCTCGCTGCGGAAGTCAAGGACTTCAACGCAACGGACTATATGGACTTCAAGACGGCCAAGAGAGCGGAACTGTTCTCGCAGTACGCCATGGCGGCGGCCGTTGAGGCCATGAAGGACTCGGGCCTCGACATGGAAAAAGAGGACGCTTTCAGAGTCGGCTGTATCGTAGGTTCAGGCGTAGGTTCTATGCAGGCCAACGAGAGAGAGTACGCTAAGCTCATGAACCCGAAGTTCGGCCCTTCAAAGGTCGCTCCGATGTACATCCCGATGATGATCTCCAATATGGCGGCAGGTAATGTCGCGATCCTTCTGGGTTTGAAGGGCAAGAACATCGATGTCGTAACGGCCTGCGCATCAGGTACGAACTGTATCGGCGAGGCGTTCAGGTCGATCGCTTACGGCGAGGCTGACGTCATCTTCGCAGGCGGCACCGAGGCAGCTATCTGTCCTCTGGGAGTTGCGGGATTTACGTCCCTTACGGCTCTCTCGACTAATGAGGATCCGATGCTCGCTTCAAGACCGTTCGATGAGGAGAGAGACGGCTTCGTTATCGGCGAGGGCGCAGGCATCCTCGTGCTCGAGGAAGAAGAGCATGCCAAGGCAAGAGGCGCAAAGATCTACGCTGAGGTCGTAGGCTACGGCGCAACATGTGACGCATTCCACATCACTTCGCCTGCAGAAGACGGAAGCGGCGCGGGCATGGCAATGAAGTACGCCATGCAGGATGCGGGCATCGAGCCTTCACAGATCGACTATATCAATGCACACGGAACTTCCACACACCATAATGACCTTTTCGAGACGAGGGCGATAAAGTTTGCGATGGGCGATGATGCCTATAAGACGCATATCAACTCGACCAAGTCCATGACGGGACATCTCCTCGGAGGCGCGGGCGCGATCGAGGCGATCGACGTGGTCAAGTCGATAGAGGAGGGCTACATCCATCTGACGGCGGGCTCAAAGACGCCGGGCGAGGAGTGCGACCTCAACTACTGCTTCGGCGAGGGAGTCAAGAAGGATATCACATATGCAATGTCCAATTCGCTGGGATTCGGAGGACATAACGCAGTCATCATACTGAAGAAGTATGTCAGATAAGGAGGGTCTTATGGCAAACAAGCTCAACATCGAACAGATAAAGGAGATCCTTCCGCACAGACACCCGTTCCTCCTGATCGACACGATCGAGGACTTCGAGCCGGGTGAGTATGCCATCGGCAAGAAGTGCGTAAGCTTCAACGAGCCTTACTTCGCGGGCCATTTCCCGCAGATGGCGATAATGCCGGGCGTTCTGATCGTCGAGGCGCTCGCACAGACAGGTGCCGTTGCGATCCTCTGCAAGGAGGAGAACAAGGGCAAGATCGCGGTCTTCACGGGCATCGACAACTGCAAGTTCAAAAAGCCGGTGGTACCGGGAGACGTTCTGACGCTGGAGACCAGGATCACGCAGGTCAGGGGCCCTATGGGCATCGGTGAAGCAAAAGCAACCGCAGACGGCGAGCTCAAGTGCAGCTGCACCATCAAGTTTGCGGTCCTCAACAACTAAATCGCGGTTAACGGGGCGCGCCCTGCACCCCGGGAATAACTGATAACGGAAACGAAGTCCCGTCGGGGACCACAAAGCCATAACAAGACCTTAAGGCGCATGTGGGACCCGGGGACTTCATTTTTTTGCCTTTTCGAAAAGCAAATGAAATTTCTTTTGGCCTATTCAAAAAGAAAATCAGGAAAAAGTGAAAATTTGCTCGGGTTTGACGCAAATCACTCCTTTAATAAAAAAGGGGATGATTGTATAATCGGAAAGGATGGCGCGGATTGTGCCAAAACTATAAAAATTCACAGGAGTGATCTACATATGGCAATGGTTCAAAAGAAAAATGTTGAAGATTTAAATGTTGCCGGAAAAAGAGTTATAGTCCGTGTAGACTTTAACGTTCCGCTCGACAAAGAGACAGGCGCTATCACAGACGATAAGCGTATCAAGGGTGCTCTCCCTACTATCAAATATCTCGTAGATAACAATGCAAAAGTTATCCTCGTTTCACACCTCGGACGTCCGAAGAACGGTCCAGAAGCTAAGTTCTCCATGAAGCCTGCAGCAGACAGACTTGCTGAGCTCATCGGAAAGCCTGTTACACTCGCAACTGACGTTATCGGTGAAGATGCAAAGGCTAAGGCAGCAGCTCTTCAGGATGGCG
>JAILNZ010000003.1 GCA_024691135.1 Clostridiales bacterium | reverse complement strand
TAAATGTCATCGTAAAGAGGGTCAATTCCAAGAAGTATTGTCTGATGCTGGTTGGCCTTACCTCAAAGCAGTGCATGAAGGGTTACGGCATAAAAGTCTATTACGACGGAGCACTTCAGTTCAATTACACGATAAGTCCGGTCAAGTACGCGCAGATGATCATGAACAAGACGACAAATCCGGCTATGAAGAATCTTGCCATAGCATATATGATCTACTGCTATACGACACAGGAATAATGACAGGAGGCAAAAACATCATGGATGAAAAGACAGAATATAAAGCACCTGAATTAGTGGTCCTCGAACTCGATCCGTATGATCCCATTGATTCTTCGCTCTTTGACGGAGAGCAATATAACTTGGGTGACTGACAGGGCAGATGATTATGTGAATAAGCCGGTCTTGGGTTTTATCCCGGGACCGGCTTATCTTTTTTGAAAAGAAAAACTTCCCAACAGATAAGCAACAATAGTATGCTTTCTGATACTTGCATTTAAGTTAATAGGCTATAATCCGCTTAGATCATATCAGGAGGAAAATCTCATGAAGAAATGGGAAGGATATCAAAAGGGGATCAATCTCGGCGGATGGTTCTCGCAGTGCGATCATACAAAGGACCGCTATGACAATTTCATAAAAAGAGACGATATCAAAAAGATAAAGAGCTGGGGCTTGGATCATATCAGACTTCCGATCGATTACGAGCTCCTGGAGACTTCCTCGGGTGAGATCATCGAGAGCGGATATCAGAGGATAGGATCAGTTATAGAGATCTGCAGGGCAGTAGGGCTCAATATGATCCTGGATCTTCATAAGACATGCGGCTATTCGTTCGATGAAAACTATAAAGAGAAGGGCTTTTTCTATGATCCTGCTCTTCAGGAGAGATTTTATGTCCTGTGGGAAAGGATCGCGAAGAGATTCGGAAATGATGACGACATCGTTGCTTTCGAACTTCTCAACGAAGTAACGGAAAAGTCATACTGTGATATCTGGAACAAGGTATCTAATGAATGCATTAGAAGGATCAGAAAGATCGCACCGACCGTCAAGATACTGGTCGGAGGCTACTATAATAACAGTGTTGAGGCCGTAAAGGACTTAGATCTCCCGTACGATAAGAACATCATCTACAATTTCCATTGCTATGAGCCCCTCATATTTACGCATCAGGGTGCGCATTGGATACCGACGATGGATACGTCGTATAGGATCAGATTTGACGTGCCTTACAGCGAGATGGATAAGGGAAGCAAGAAATACCTGACACAGGCAATCACCGGATTTGAAGGATTTGATCCGGAAGAACACCTTACGCCTTCATATTTTGAGAAGATATTTGAAGAAGCAGTAAAGGTTGCCGAAGAAAGGGATGTTCCTTTGTACTGTGGCGAATACGGCGTCATAGATTACGTGGCCCCGGAAGATGTCCTCAAGTGGTATAAGACGATAAATCCCGTTTTCGAGAAGTATGGCATAGGAAGAGCATGCTGGACCTACAGATCCATGAACTTCGGGATCTCAGACGAGTGCATGGACGAAGTCAGGGACGAGTTAATAAAATACCTCTGATGTAAGACAAAGGGGCTTTGATATGGATCATCCTTCAAGGATCAGAAAAGACATATGCTATGACTCTTTTTCTGACGGCAACATATTGCCTGTCAAGAAAAAGGGACTCCTTCCCGCCATGGGATGGAACAGCTGGAATGCGTTCGGAAGCGGTAACACTGAAGATCTCACGATAAAGATGGCGGAAAAGATCATAGAGCTCGGGCTTGATAAGCTGGGCTATGAATACGTCGTCTTAGATGACGGCTGCTATCTGCCCCAAAGAGTCGATGATAGGCTCATGAACGAGCCCGTCAAGTTTCCGTCGGGATTTAAGGTCCTGTCTGACAAGATCCATTCGATGGGTCTTAAGTTCGGTATGTATAACGATATCGGCAGAAAGACCTGCGCAGGCGCGGAAGTCGGTCTTTATAAGCACGAACGGATCGACGCGGAAAGTTATGCCGGTTGGAATATAGATCTGATCAAAGTGGATAACTGTTATTACATGTGGGACAACGCTACCTTCGCTGATCCTCAGAATGCAAGATATACCTTCGCCCCGAAGATAAAGAGCATCACGGTCGACGGCAAGGATTTTGGTCCCGGCGATATGAAGATCACGGGAGATCTTGCCTTGATCGAAGACGGAGCCGTAAGCTTCATAGGAACATCTGACGGAACTTCTCCCGAGAGGACTCCGACGGGTGTTCAAAGCAGCGAGATACATCTTGAAGTAATGTCCGAAGAAGACAGAGAAGCGGACGTTATGATCACTTATGCAACTGATTGC
>JAILNZ010000002.1 GCA_024691135.1 Clostridiales bacterium | reverse complement strand
GACACTATCAGGAATCGTAATAGCATTAAGGTTTACACAATTATAGAAGAACATACAACCGATCGAGGTAGCACCCTCTTCAATTATGACATCGTTTATAGAGAACCGGTTCTCGTACCAAGGAACATCAGTAACCAAGCTCAATTCATACATCTCTCCTGTCCCCGAGATCGTCAGCGTCCCCTCACTATCCAAAGACCAGGTGAGGTTAGCTCCGCAAGTTCCGGAAGCTACTTCGTCAGCAGCATTTACCTTCAAGCTTGGAAGAAGACTTAATGTTAATGTAAAAGTAACGAGAACTGCAAAGATACGCTTAAAATACTTACTCATAGATACCCCCAAAAACAAAAAACGCATGTATACAATTCATTTATATCTTATTATATTCAACAACATATTTCTACTTATAGCACATCCGAATATTAAAGGTAAAGATGTTCTACTGATCCGGTATACACAGGGATCTGAAGGAGCACTGATGTGGGAAAATAGTAAACATAAAATATCGATTCTGTGAGGTTTATATATGTTTTGTTCTAACTGCGGAGCACCATTAGGAGACCACGATAACTTTTGTAAAGAATGCGGAGCACCCGCCGGGAAACAGGCAGCACCTGTGGCACCTGTATTTCAGCAGCCGGCTCCCCCTCCTGCACCTGTTTCTTATCAGCAGCAGGTTCAGGCGGTTCCTCAACCTCCTGTTCAGCCTGTAACTCCTGCTCTTGCCAAAGCAAAGGCCGGACCGAGACGGGCTTGCTTCGTTATCGGCCTTATTACATGTATACTGCTCATTTTGATCAATATTCCGGCTTTTGCGATCGGAGCTACGGCATTTGTCGTAGGTCCGCTCGCCATGATGTTCGGCGCCAGCAACTATGAAGATATCTTTGCGATCGGTCTTCTGGCATGTCTTATCGGCGTCGTTCTCGTTGGCATGGCGATTATATCGATCGTATTTAACGGCATCAGCACAAAGATAACTGCAAGAAGACCCGGATCCAAATGCAGATCATTCAGGATGGCAGCTGCGATCATAGTCCTTATCGATTCCCTGATCACTGTGGTTCCCCTGATCTGCTTAAACTATATGTTAAGCGATGCCGAGTTCTTCTTCGCTTTCCTCGGTATTGTATTGATCATGGCGATCGTCTATCTGATACTTGCCATCATTACAAACAGCAAAGAAAAGAATATCAAAACGTAGGATAATTTTATACTTCTTATGGGAATAGCTTTAGTTCCTTACAGCAATGACCTTAAGCAGGAAGTATTCCGTTTTACGGACACCTGTTTTGCCGAACTGGGCAAAAAGTTTGAGCCTGACGGAAGACACTGCTTCTATAATGATATCAATGGCTTTTTCGAAGTGTTTTATTGCCTGACAACAGATGATGATCAGGTGATAGGTACGGCCTCGCTTAAGAAGCTGGATGAGCATACTGCTGAGCTCAAAGCACTTTATCTGGATAACAGATACAGAGGACAGGGATTAGGAAAACGCCTTCTCAATGCTGTTATCGGCGAGGCAAGACACCGGGGCTATAAGACGGTCGTTCTGGATTCGATGAAGCAGTACAGGGCGGCAAGAAATCTTTATGAGAAGTGCGGCTTTACCGACTGCGGAAGATATAATGATAACAGTTATGCCGATGTGTTCATGAAGTTGGATCTGTAATCGTTGGAAATAATGAGGGTGTCTAAGACAAAAGTCTTGAGACACCCTTGGTATTTAATGACTGACAGTCGGGAAGGATTCAGATCTTACTTCTTCCTGATCGGGATCCAAAGCTCGCAGAAGATGTCAGGTCTTGTGCCGTCGTAGTAGAGCTCGTAGTCAGTCTCTTCGGCTGCCTCATAGCCCATCTGCGGCAGGAACTCCTTGTAGAACTTAACCCAGGTTTTCGCGATGCAGTCGCCATCTTCGCCTACGCAGTCGAAGACTACATATGTGCCGGGATTGACGTCCCAGATGCGGAAGCCTTTCTTCTCCAGATCCGCCTGATCAAATCCGGAGGTGTCCCCGTCGATGATGATGCCGATGCCGTACTCGAAGGTGTCCTTTCCTTCTGTTGTCGGACTGCAAAGACCATAGAGATCGCGCTTGCCGTCTTCTCTCAGCATCCAGATCGGAGACAGCATCTGCTTGCTGTTGACTTCTCCCCAGAAATCTGCCACTTCGTGGTTGGCTTCATCGTTGATGATGGCGTTGCTGTACTCTCTTACGAGGGCGATAAACTTCTTTTCTTTTGTTTGAACTATACGGTAATCCATACTCTTACCACCTTTCACGGATAATGTAATCGTAAGCGGATTGAAAAGCACGAGTTTGCCGGCTTCTTCTCTGGCTGTTTTCGGAGCGACACCGTGAAATCTCGTGAATGCTTTGGTGAAGCTTTCAGGTGTCTCGTAGCCGTACTTCATCGCCAGATCCGTGATCTTGGCACCGGTCTCAACGATTTCTCTTCCCGCCAGAGATAAACGGCGGTTCCTGATATATGCGTTGGCCGTTAAGCCTGTCACAAAACTGAAAGCCCTGTGAAATTCGTAGCTCGACGTGTGCACCTGCTTCGCTACTTCTTCATAGTTGATCTCCTCGAGAAGATGATCTTCCATATATGTGATGGCTTTTTGTAATGCTTCGATCCATTCCATGCTCTTTACCTCCTTCTTACGCTTTCATTATGTGAAAGATCAGGTCAATGTGCATTTCCCCGTTTGCGGAGTTTTGTCAGGTCACTCCGGTTCTTTTTATTTTTGTGCCGCTAATGCCTTGCATCGTCTGTTATCTATCTGCACTGTTTATTTCTCAAAGACAAGTAACTTGCCGCGCTCAAGACTGTCGAATGTTACCCCGCCCTTTTGCTGATAATAAGGACTGTATACTTTCTCAAAATGGATCCCCTGAAGATCCTTTTCGATATATTTAAAGCCGTATCCGCTTATCTCGTCTATGAGCTTTTTATATGTGTACTTGCACTTCTTTTTATCCTTATCACGGAAGTTCGACAGATGGAAAGGCAGGACAGCAAGAATACCGCCGGTCTTCAGCGTTCTTTTTGCTTCTTCTATCATCACAAATCTGTGAAGTCCGTTATATGTTTTCTCTTCTCCGTGAAACATGTCAGCATAAATGACAAGGTCGAAAAAGCCATTGTCAAAATCGTGACGGTAATCTTCTCTTCCTTCGACCGGTGTAATGCAACCGATCTTTTCATCCTTCGCTTTACCGCTTACATAATCCAGGCACTGCCTGTTGATATCCACGGCATACACTTTGCATTTCTGTCCAAAGGCATATGCCGCCGCAAAGGAATAATTTCCGGCACCGCAGCCGTAATCGAGGATCATGGGATCACTTACATTAAGGATCGAAGAGAAGATATTTGCACCTTCGGTCTTCTCCCATTTGTTTACATCATCGAAAATACTCATAGTCTGTTTTCCCTCTAATGGTCATTCAATGCGTTCTCAGATCCGAAGCTACCTCATATGCCGTATACTCATGGTCGAATTCATAACCGAACTTCTCCGCCAAACGGACCGAATCCGTATCATGTGCATCCCAGCTCGGGTAAAGCCCTTCTTCGAGGCAGTTTAAGATCAAAGCGGAGCACACGATCGAAGCTAGTCCCTTGCGCCGTTCGGGCGGGACAGTATCGACTTCGATCTCGATCCCTTCCTTATATCTTGTGTATGAGGAAGCTCCGGACACGATCTTTCCGTCTTTCAGGATGACCATGCCGCGTCCGAGTTCCAGATACTTTTCCTTGCCGTCGAAAGCTGAAACAAAATCAGCCGTTACCGGGTCTTTCACGCACAGATCATATATATCGCTATCTATCTTTTTAAGTTCATAGCCTTCCGGCAGTCCTTCTACTGTTTTCTTCAGTTTTTCCCTTTCGAAAACAGTATCTTTCCTGATAGCATAGCGTGTAAATCTCCGCGCACTGGGAAAACATTCTTCGATAAGTTCAGCCCATCTCTCGTCCTGAGGGACCATTATCACAAAACCGTCAGGCTTGTTGATCACAAGTTCCC
>JAILNZ010000166.1 GCA_024691135.1 Clostridiales bacterium | reverse complement strand
CCCAACCGAATGATATCACGGACATTTGCGTAAATATACAATGAAACACAGAAAAATAGCACGTTTTATTCGCGCTGGCGAATATTTATTCATTCCCGACATTCAATGGGAATCACATCTGCCAAGAGCACGTTAGCGCTTCAAACCACTGTGCAGGAGGAATTTACGTCTGATTTCGATAAAGATGCCAAATCAGACGTAATTGAGGTTCGAAGCTGGAAAAAAGGTGCCTCAGACCTTCAAGTCTGAGACACCATGTCGTTTCAGGAATATCAGTAGCTGCCTGCGATAGCGGCAAAGATCACGATGCCGAACCATATGACAAACCAGGCTAAGTATATGCCGTAGAAGATCGTCATTCCGATGCCGCCGTATGTGGCTGCGCGGCTTAACGCGGAGCATGTCTTGATCTTTGGTGTGTGCATTCCGCCTGCTGCGAGGTAATCGAGGATCTTCGCTCTGTTGGCCTTACCCTTGAAGATAGCGATGATGCTGGCTATCGGGAAACCTGCCAGGACACACGAGATGATTGCTGTCTTCAGGAATTCGCCTGCGGTCTGATCGTAATTCGGATCAACCGGCTGGTACGGCTGCTGATAAGGCTGCTGATAAGGCTGCTGGTATGGCTGCTGCGGCTGATAGTTATAATTATTATTTTCCATGTTTACTCCTCCTGAAATCATGATTCCGTTGTTCCACTTAAGATATTATAGCGCAATCACGCAAGTTTTTTATCTGCCGGAGGATAAATTGCCCGTTGGTTTTCGTCTTTTTTCGCGAAAAAGGGGGCGCCCCGCCTGCAGTAAAGACTTACCGCATCCCGGGACGACCCCGCTTTTGACGTTAGATCAATCAGTAAGATCAGCCGGCCATTGAAATAGCTGAAGCAGCTGCAGCACCGATAACTGCAAAGTAAATGATGTAGAATACTGTAAATCCGATACCTACACCGATTGCAACCTTGGAAAGGATAGATGCTGTCTTGATCTTACCTGTCTGCTCACCACCGGCTGCAAGATACTTCTTAACACCGCTGAGAGTTACAAAACCGAGAATGATACCTACGATCGTAATGAAGAATGAAAATACAACTGCTACGATACTCTTGGTCATCAATGACTTGTCTTCCATATATTAATACCCGCTTTCAAAATAGTATGCGTTTTACGCATCCGAGATAATTATAACAAAATATCGGGCGGTGTATAGGATTTATTTGAGTTTCAAACCAATTTTTTTTGACATTATTTCTGCCGGGATTCGATAATACCGATAACGTCCTGTATCGTAGTGATCCCCGTGAAGTCGTCGTTGGTGAATGCAAAGCCGAATTTCTCCTCGAGAGAGACCGCCATTGCGAGCATTCCGATCGAATTGAATCCGAGATCTTCCTTAAGCGAAGCCTCCGGCGTGATCTTCGTAAGATCCATATCATCTCCGAAAGCGTCCGTTACTGCTTCCTTGATCCCTTGTAAGATATCCATTTATTCTCCTCCCGTAACCTCATCGAAAACATTCTTGCACTCGTTGATCTTCCCGATAAGAGCCTTGGCGATCTCATCCATCTCGGGGACCGACAAAAACTTCTTATCAGTATAATCGCTGATCCTGAAAGGCCTTCCTACCACAACAGTCCTTCTATTATACCAGTGCCTGGGCTTAAGTGAATAGGCAGGGATTATGGGAACGCCCGTCTGGCTCGCGAGAAAGATGACTCCGGCCTTGATCTCGGTCAGATCCTGCTCTTCGTCCCTCCTGACCGTTCCTTCCGGGAAGATCGTTATGGCTCTCTTGTGCTTGAGAGTCTGCGTCGCTTTTCTTATCGCGGCAATATCAGCGATGTTCCTGTCTATCTTGATGCATCCCGCATGATAGCAGAGAAAGTTCCTTATAGGATCCTTCATGACGAGTTCCGATGCCAGAAAAAACATCCTCCTGTTCGAAAAAACGGCGGAATAATACCACGGATCCTTGAATGACACGTGATTTCCGACTATGATCATGCCCTCGTCAAGAATATCGTTCTTAAAAGGCTTCTTATCCACCGTAAGCTTGACCGGCGGAGGGCAGCTGCCTCCGAGAAGAACGATACCGTGGGCAATGTCATAGAAGAACATATTGACCCCGTATTTTTTGTCCCCGAACATTATCTGCTCTTTCCCATTCGTTTTTTGAGCTCGTCGCCCAGACTTGTAACATACTTTTCGAGCTCTGAAGTAATTATCCTCATTCTTTGGGTTTCAGGCAAGTCAGTATCAGGACAAAGTTCATTGACATTTACGGGATCGCCGACCATTACATGGGCGCGCTTGAAAAAGCCGTAATTGCCGTCGGTGTATACGGGGATGACGGGCGCGTCCGTCCTGGTCGCGAGGATCGCAACGCTCGGCTTGAACGGGAAAGGTACGCCGTTTACGGGAAGCCTGGAGGACGGGAAGATGCCTATGGACTCGCCGCGGTCCAGACAGTCGAGGGCTTCTCCTATGAACGAGAAGTCGTATGTGTCGCGGTTGACGTAGATGCAGCCGACACTGAAAAGGATGAAGTTCATGAACGCATTCTTGTGGAACATGACTTCCGCCACGAGAAAACGCAGATCGAGGAAGATGTAGTGGTACCAGTATAGCGGCATGTCGACGAGCGACAGGTGGTTTGACACGAGTATGCACGGCTTGGGAAGCTTTTTGGGGCTTTTGTCCGTCCTGTAGTAGAATTTCGGCTTGAGAATGAGAAGGGCGGGCAGACCCGTGACCTTCACAAAACCGGTTACAAACTTGTTCTTCTTAAAACGTCTTCCCATTATACCTTCTGATCCTCTATATATTTACTTAATTCGATCGCCGTGTTGCAGGAGAAAGTCTCCGCCCCGAACGTGTCCGTGATCCTCGACAGCACCTCAAAATACTGAAGGCTCGATGCTCCGAGGTCGAGGATGATATTCGCGTCAGGCCTGATCTGGTCCGCCGGAGTGCCCAGTACATCCGCGATGATCTCAGTCACCTTGGAGAGTATCTCGGGATCCGCGGGCGGGATCTGCTTGGTCTCCTTCGGAACGAATTCCTTCATCTTCATGAGCCGGATATCGCCGTTTTCGATACCCCTTTTAAGGTACGCGCGGCTTACCTTGATAGCCTGTTCGCTCATCAGGGGATCGTAGGTAAAATAGAACTTTCTGATCCTCGATGTCTGGGGCAAAGTGCCGTTGATCCTGTTAACATATTCGTATATCTCGTCAGTTTCCTCAGAGGTGGCGTTATTGTCGATCCTTACGACCATGGCAAGGACTTCGCCGTCGCTCCTCGTCTCGCCGTAGCAGGAGAAGTTCCTGGCATGAGGTATCTCAAACTGCTGCTCGACCATATCGGGATTGATATTCTCACCGTTGTCGCCTATGACGAGGTCTTTCTCGCGGCCTTTGATGAACCAGTAGTCCTTGTCGGAACTCGCGATATCCATGGTATCGAACCACTCGCCCCGCTCCTGTATGACGCCGTCGATCATGATCTTTTTGCTTAAGGATTCGCCCTTGACCAGGAGCGTTCCGTGATCGGAGACCTTATATTCGATACTGCCTATGGGATGGCCGACGGAATTCAGGTTCCTCTGCTTCGGCAGCGGACGAAGCTCGACCGAAGTGATCCCGATCTCGCTCATGCCGTAGCCGTTATGGAGCGGGTAGCCGATGCCGTTGAACATCTTGAGCGCCGACTCCTTGAGGTAGCTTCCTCCGCTTATGCAAAATACGATGGATGGTCCGAAGATCGAGTCGGTCACTTCGCCCATAATGAACTTCGCGATATTGGTGCCCGCGTACGGGAAGATGTTCTGAAGAGCCGTGCAGAACTTGATGCCGTTCCTGAACATCCGTCTCTTGCGCGCAGGGCGGCGGTTGATCTCGGCTAATGCCTTCTTCTCGATGGTGTGCCAGAGCGCCGGAACCGCGAAGATGTGAGTGACTTCGTGCCTCCTGCAGGTCCGGACGATCGTATCAGGCGAATAGTTCTTAAGAAATACGAATGTCCTTCCGAAGAAAGCGAACCAGAAATAGACCGCGAACAGTCCGAAGACGTGGTAGAAAGGCAGGAACGCGAGCTGCTTGATGGCGCCGTTATAGCCTGTCGCCATTCTCGGGCTCTCCTTGACGATGCTCTCGGCATCAAGGATCTGCCTGCTCGTCTCCGCACCCGTGTAAAAGCAGATGGACTGGTGCAAAGAAGTCGCCGAGGTCGATATCGCGAACTCATTCTCGAAAACGTCCTCCGGACACTTCGGATATGAGTCATCCGTCAGGTCAAATTCCGAAAAGTCGATGAAATCACCCTTGAGCTTTGTCTCCTTCATGCCGATGACCGTCTTTATTCCGAGGGTATCGAGTATCGACCGGGACAGGCTCAAAGGATGGCGGCAGTTCACGAGAAAAGGCCTGTTGCCGCTCTTTAAGATGGCCCAGAAAGCTACGATCCACTCGAGACAGTTCTCCATCTCAAGGGCGACATAGCCGTGCGTGGCGCCCGTTTTCGAGAAGAGAAAGGCGGAGGCGTTTTCTATGTAGCCCTTTACTTCCGCGTAGCTGTATCTTCTGATCCTGTAGTCAATCTCGGTCTCCGCGAGGATCAGGCCGTTGTCGCGGAACATGATCTCGTAGATAGCCTTAAAGTCGCGCTCTGAGGAAAGGAGCGCATTGATGTTGTAATCGATGTAATCCTGTAATTCCTTCTTGATGCGCACTTATCCGACAAACTCCTTTATGGCGTTATCGTAAGCCTCCTGATTGTTGATCCTGAGGTGCGAGTGGGCACCCTTGTCGAACCAGACGATCTTCTTTTTGAGGGAAGTGCACGTGTCAAAGAGCTTCTGGCTCTTCTCAGGCAGCGAGAACAGGTCCTCCCTGCCGTAAAGGAACAGTACCGGCATGTTGCCGATCTCTTTGACGAGCCTGATCGGAGCCTCCTCGCGGAGCCTGGCACCGGTGTTTTTCTGTATATGGTAAAGGCACATCGGAAGGATCGGATAGACCGGTTTCTTCTCGTACTTGATGTGCTCCCTGAATGTCTCTTTGAACTTGATGAAGCAGCCTTCTGTGATGATGGCCTTGATATTGCCCCTCTTCGTGGCATTTTTGGCGGCGAGAAGGCCCGTAACCGTACCTACGCAGATGCAGTGAAGATAGACCTTCTTTATGCCGTGCTTCTCTTCGAGCCAGATGAGCCACTTGTCCAGGTCTCTGTGCTCGTAATGGCCGAGTGAATGGTATCTTCCCTCGCTGCTGCCGTGGGAACGCGGATCTACGGCGAGTATGTTCATGCCTGCTTCCCAGTACGGCTGGTCAAAGTAATATCCGTACATCAGGCCTTCCGCTCTTCCCGGGATAACGATGACGCAGCGGTCAGAGCCGTGATCGTAATACTCGGCGTGAAGTTTGAGGCCGTCGTTCATGATGTCTACGGGCTGTTTTTTGTCCTTGATGGTCTCGGCAAATGCCAGTCCCTCGTTCCACATGCGGACCTGTTCCTCGTTGTCCTGATAGGTACAGTCGTTTCCGAACTTCTCGGGAGTGGTCCTAACGACCTGTTCCTCATAAACCTTGACCGCGATCGGATTGAGAATGATCAGCATAGCTGCCACGCTTCCCAAAAGAAGGATCGCGATAACGATCGCCGCTATTGCCCACCCGCTTATCATAAGCTGAACCATACGATTTGCCCTCACTTTACTGCCTGTTGCATTTCTATATATTATAAAGGTTCAAAACAGTTTGATTGTCAAGACATTTTTTGTTAAGATACATAGAACGCTAATAATATTGCGCGTATATAACTATCGGCTTTGGGAGGAGTTTTTTATGAGCTTTGTAATCATACCGGATACCGCCTGCGATCTTGAGAAGGATCTCCGTGAGAGATTCGGGATCGAGGATTATCTGAGAGGAACTATCTATTATCCGGACGGACACAGTGAGCCTATCTCACTTGACTGGGAGAAGATCACACCGGACGAATATTATTCATCCATGAAGGGCCACAACGTTCTCTATAAGACCGCCAGCGTTCCGATGGGTGAGGTCAGGGAAGTCTTTGAGAGACATCTCGAAAAGGGTGAGGATATCCTCAGCATCTCTCTTTCTTCAGGACTTTCCACCTCTTTCAACGAATCAGAGCTCGTTGCCAAGGAACTTCGTGAGAAGTATCCGGACCGCAAGATCTTCTGCGTTGATTCACTCCGCTATTCGACATCACTTGCCCTTCTCGTCATAAAGGCATGCGAGAAGAAGCAGGCAGGCGCTACGATCGAAGAAACATATGAATATATCGAGAGCATCAAGAGAAATATCCACCAGATGGGCTTCATGGACGACCTCTACTTCCTTGCAAAAGTAGGCCGTGTCTCCAACTTCAAGGCTTTCTTCGGAACACTCGTCGGCGTTGCTCCTCTTGCAGATTTCAACAAGAACGGCGTATCTGAAGTCATCGCCAAGGCTAAGGGCAGAAAGGCTGCTAACAAGGCAACCGTCGAATATATGAAGAAGTTCATAACTGATCCGGAAGATCAGATCATCTTCGTCGCACATTCCCTCCGTAAGGAATTTGCCGATATGCTCGCAGAGGATATCGAGAAGACATTCCATCCGAAGGAGATCATCATGAACAACGTAGGTATGGCCTGCGGTGCGAATATAGGACCCGGCCTGTGCTGCGCATACTTCATGGGTAAGCCTGTCAGCGAGACACTTGAGGAAGAAAAGAAAGTCTTAAACGAGATCGTGGAGAATCTCAAGAAATAAAAAGGAGCTAATATGAGCAAGAAGTTTACTATCCTCGTGGATTCAACCGCCGACCTCGGCAAGGATATCCGTGATAGATACGATATCGATTATGCACCTATGAACTACGTACTCGACGATGTCGAGTACAAGGCTTCCCTCGACTGGGAATCCCACAGCGCCAAGGAATTCTATGATCTTATGAGAAACGGCAAGATCATGAAGACAACCCAGGTACCGGGTCCCGTATACGAGGCCAAGTATCAGGAATGCTTTGACAGGGGCGAGGATGTCTTATATATCTCATGCTCGTCTGCTCTGTCAGGTTCCATCAATATGGCTAAGATGGTCGCTGAGGAATTCCTGGAAGAACATGCCGGAATGAAGATAATATGTGTCGACCCTCTCATCAGTTCTCTCGGACAGGGCTATCTCGCTATCAAGGCAAGCGAGCTCCGTGCCGAAGGCAAGACGATCGAAGAAGTTGCGGAATATATCGAGAACAACCGTCTTAAGGTCCACCAGATCGGTATCGTTGCCGACCTGAAGTTCCTTAAGCAGTCAGGCAGGGTTACAGCCACGAGCGCTTTCTTCGGTAATATCTTTGACGTCAAGCCTATCCTTATCTCCGATACAAAGGGTCAGAACCTCGCGGTAAAGAAGATCAAGGGCTTCAGGAACGCTCTTATCGAGACGGCCCAGGACGTAAAGAACGAAGCGATCGATCCTTCCTCGCAGACGCTCTTCATCTCTCACGCCGATTGTCCTGAGGATGCCGAGTTCTGGAAGAACGAGATCAATAAGCAGTGTGCTTTCAAGGATTGCTATATTAGCAATATCGGACCGATCGTCGGAGCTTCCGTAGGTCCGGGTACCATTATCGCCTACTACATCGGCGACGAAGTAACATTATAAGAAACAGGAAACAACTGATCAGACATGAAACATTCCATTATAGATGCCGGGATGCTCGCGGCAATGCTCAAGGGCGGCTATCAGGAGCTCCTGAGCCAGAGAGATATCATAAATAACCTTAACGTCTTCCCTATCCCTGACGGGGATACCGGTTTTAACATGGGCCGGACACTCCAGGGCGGTATCGAGACGATCAGAGAGGATTCCACATTCAAGGAGATGATGAAATCCTTTTCGAAAGGTACCCTGATGTCGGCACGCGGCAATTCCGGTGTTATCCTGTCGCAGTTCTTCAGAGGCTTTGCCAAGGGTCTGACGGATATTGACGCTATGTCCGTCTACGACTTTACGGGCGCCATGGGGAGCGGCAGGGATCAGGCATATTCAGCGGTGGTAAATCCCGTGGAAGGGACCATGCTCACGCTTATGACTGACGGATATAAGTGTCTTACAAACGGCGACGTCCTCGACTTCGAGGGGCTTTTCGAGACCTTGATACCCGAGCTCGAGGCATCCCTTCAGAGAACCCCGTCCCTCCTCGACGTGCTGGCCGAGGCAGGCGTAGTCGACAGCGGCGGAGCAGGATTCCTCGCGATCTTCAAGGGAATGGCAAAGGCCCTGAGCGGCGAGTCTGTTGAAACAGCCGAAGCCGCTTCGGAAGAGGCTCCTGCCTCATCAGTCATGCTCCTTGACGAGAACTCGGAAGTCGAATTCGGATACTGCACCGAATTCATCCTCCAGCTCTTCTCGAAAAAGACCGACCTAGATTCATTTGACATCGATGCCTTTATCGAAGAGCTCAAAAAGCTCGGCGACTCCATCGTTGCAGTCCGCGACGAAGAGCTCGTAAAAGTCCACATACACACGAAGACGCCTGAAGTGCCGCTTGCTTTCGCGCACAGATACGGCGAATTCGTTACTCTCAAGATCGAGAACATGACGGTACAGCATAACGAGGTTATCGCGGAACATTCGGACAGCGCTGCAGCGACCGCACCGGTTCCTAAGAAGATGAAGCACCAGAAGTTCGGTGTTGTCACGACGGCTTCGGGCGAGGGCTTCATCAATTACTTCAAGGATCTGGGCGCCGATGTCGTCATAGACGGCGGCCAGACAAATAACCCGTCCACGGAAGACTTCGTTAATGCCTTCAAGCAGATCGATGCCGACTACATAACCGTGTTCCCGAACAACTCGAACATAATCATGGCAGCCGAACAGGCAGCATCTCTCTATAAGGATTGCGATGTAAGGATAGTTCCCACCAAGTCACTGGCGGAAGGCTATTCCTCAATGTCACTTATGGATAAGTATGCTTCAGACATTGATGAGTTTATGCGAAGCGTCACTTATGCGCTCGGAAACGTAACTACGGCTCTGGTCTCCACTGCCACGAGAGATGCCGAGATGGACGGTGTCAGGATCCGTAAAGGCGACTATGTCGGGATCATCGACAAAGAGATACGCATCTCGGGCGATTCCAAGCTCAACACAGCCATCAATCTTCTCAAAGGTGACGAGGAGATAGCAGATAAGGATGTCATAACCGTTTTCTACGGTAAAGACGTTACAGAAGCCGAGGCTAACGATCTCGAGAACATGCTCGTGGAGGAATTTCCTCTCCTTGAGATCGGTATCGTTCCCGGACTTCAGGATGTCTACAGTTTTGTAATAGCGATCGAATAAGATACGGATTGGAGGTTTCATTATGAAAAAGATCCTGCTTGATACTTATGGTGCAGACTTAGGCGAAGAAGAGATCATCTTCGGCGGAATCGACGCCTTAAACGAGATCCCTGATCTCTTTATCGAATTTTACGGCACTGAGGACCTCATCAGATCCCTCCTTAATGATGCCGGAATAGACGAATCACGTTATGCCGTTTTCGGTGCGACGGATTTTATCACCAACCACGATAATCCGATGGATATCTTCAGGAGCAGGAATGATTCCTCCATGGCATTGGCGCTCAATGCTCTCAAGAAGGACAACAAGGCTCTCGGCCTTTTAAGCGCAGGAAACACCGGCGCTCTCATGGTCGGTTCCATATCAAGGATCGGACTTGTTCACGGCCTGTCCGCACCTGTTCTCTGTTCCCTTATACCGAGTCCCGCAGGCACCTGGACGGCGCTTCTTGACTGCGGTGCCCATCTGACTCCGTCGGCATCCGATCTTGTTCTTTTCGCGAAGCTCGGAGCAGAATTCTATACCTCAAGATTCGGCGTGAAAAAGCCGAAGGTCGGCATCCTGTCAGTAGGTGCCGAGAAGAGCAAGGGAAACTCTCTCACTATCGAAGCACACAGGCTCCTTTCATATTCGGACCTGAACTTCATCGGAAATGTTGAAGGAAACGACGTTCAAAACGGCCGTTGCAACGTCATCACAACTGACGGTTTCTCGGGAAACGTACTCCTTAAGGCGATCGAGTCGGCAGGAATGCTCTGTGCCAACATGCTGGGCGACAAGGATCCCGAGCTTTATTCCAAGATGCAGGACAACTTCAACTTCACGGAACTCGGCGGCGCATATTTCCTCGGCATCAACCGCGTAGTCGTAAAGATGCACGGTGCCGGAAACAGGAAGACTGTCGTATCATGCGTAAAACAACTTAAGAGGAAATGATCTGACATACCTAAATCGAGATTCATAAGATCTGAATCGGCTTATCCTATTCAAAATAGATGTAATATGTATCGTGTTCAGCAAAATCATCACAAAAGTTATCAAAATGAGGTACAAAGATAAGAGGATTTGTATATGGCCGAACTGAGACCCACGATAATATATGTGAGAACTATGCTCTCTTCATAAGTCACA
>JAILNZ010000127.1 GCA_024691135.1 Clostridiales bacterium | reverse complement strand
CACTTTACAAAGAATGTTATTCTTCTTCATCTTCTTCATAATAGATGAGTCCGTACTGGATGAAGGAATAATCTTCTATGATATCGAGCTTCTCTCTCGGAAGTGTCGAATAATCCGTATGAGCAACACCGTCAAGATCATAAACTGCGATTGAACTTATCGCCGAGATCTGTGTCTCGAGGACCCTGAGACAGGATCTGGATTCAGGCGATTTTATACCCGCAAGATCGAGTACGTCCTGACCTAAGAAATTAGGCGAAGTGATACCGTCATCACCGATAGAATTGCCGAGATCATAGTTTGCCCAAACGAAATACTGCGTATTATAGAGCTTGACCGACTCGTCTATTCCGAGCGAAGCCAGATCTTCAGAGAGCATCGCATCATAGAAACCGTCATCCAGAGTCGGAAGATGGTCGCCGAAGAATACGACGATAGTAGGCTCATCACTCTTCGAGAGATAATCGATAAGATACTTAAGGGCATCATCGGATTCACGCAGAAGCGACAGATAATTCTCTGCGTATTCAAAGTGTGAACCGTCCGGCTTGAGCACATTATTGATCTTTATGTCATAAGCCATATTGTCATAATGCTCCGAGAAGTCGGCATGGTTCTGCATTGTTACGCAGAAAAGGAACAGCGGATCTTCTGATTTCTCATAGATATCCGTGATCTTCTCGAATGTGGCAAGGTCAGAGATATATCTTCTGACATACTGTGTATCTTCAGGAAAATCATCTCTTGTATAGAACGTATCAAATCCGAGATACGGGTATTTTTCTCTTCTGTCCCACCAGTCTCCGTCAAACGAATGAAGTGCGACAGTATCATACCCGGCCTCTTTGAACAGAG
Source organism: Clostridiales bacterium (assembly GCA_024691135.1). Classification (GTDB taxonomy): domain Bacteria; phylum Bacillota; class Clostridia; order Saccharofermentanales; family Saccharofermentanaceae; genus Saccharofermentans. The sequence goes on along the minus strand of JAILNZ010000127.1, from coordinate 8,862 downwards.
CCGGAAGAGCCTCAGTCTCGTGATTCACATAGAACGTATAGACAGATACGCCCGGAAGGAGCGAACTCATCGAATATCCTGTCAGGAACTCAAACTCGGTATTACAGGTTCCGCCGCCGAAGATACTTACGGCCAGAGGACCATTCCTCGTATCCTCAACAAGCGAGTCATAAAACGGCGTAGCAGGCTCAGATGTCTCGAGTTCCCTGATATCATTAAGATCACAATATGCTTCACTCATGATACAGATAACATTAGGCTTAATATCTTTCTTGATGCCCTTATTGAGTTTCATGGAATCGACATCCGACTCATATTTATAGACAAGCTGGGTCGTCATCTCAGGAGAGTTATTCTCTTTACCGCGCGCGTTGATATTATTGATATGGTACAAAAATGCCATATATGTTCCGTTCTCGTTATAACTCTGGAACGGAGGATATACATCATAATAGACCTTCATCTTGTTAAGGAGCTTGGTATTAAGAACAAGACCTGTCATTGAAAGAAGGAAGACAGCAACCGAGAAACCGATCATTGCGAGCCTTACCTTTGAGAAATGGTAATATCCGGTAGCCGTCAGCCTGATAAAGCATGCTATCGCCACGGCAAATATTATGCTCACTACAAAATTGACCGTTACGTGAAAATAGTAGGTCGATCCGGTCTTAACTGCAATACCCGCAGATACCATATCCCAAGGCATAAACGTATCGCCTCTCATTACGAGCTTAACGTGGTTGACATAAGCAATCGTAGCAAAAAGGACGGCAGTTACGAGAGACGCCAGTGATCCCGAACCGGATATCATGTATATCACGAAGTAGCAGGCTCCGATTATCACAAAAGCGGATAAAAGAGTAAACCAGTGCTTGAGCGTCATAGGTCCGAATATCCTTATGAGACCGTGACCTTTTACGTTGAGCATCTCACCTAGAAGGATGATCATCATAGGAAAAGCAAATGCCCTTAAGAGCTCTTTTACCCTTCTTTGCTTCATCAGGCGGTCGACAAAGAGGATCGCAACGACAGAAGAAAAAACAACAAAATGGACTATAGCATAAACATAGTTAGTCGATCTGTAATAATATGCGATATTGGAAACCTGTGAATAACCGAGACTAGCGTCATCGACTATCTGAGTCTGAACAAGGTCATTCTCGTCGTCTATCGCAATATCATCATCTATCCTGTCATCAGTTCCGAACATTTCAAAATCAAAGCGCTGGTGCGTCTTTACGAGGATATAGCTGCTCTTGTCAATATCCTTGAGAGAGAACTCAAGGGTATAACGATCACCCTTTTTAAGAGACAGATCGTCACAATCAACCTGGATGTAGTTTCTGTTAGCGTTATAAAGGAAGAAGTCCTTCTCCAATATCACGTTTCCTTCAGGATCCGAGATCTTCAGATTGGCCTTATCGGAAGACTTGAGCCTTGATCTGCTGGGATTTATGACAAGTCTGAAGCATCTCAATGTATCGCCCTGAGCTTCAAAATACTGGGTATATTCGGCACCCGAGAAAAGCTGGGTATACTTGAAATTATCAGACATGTAATTGAAGTAGACCTTATTACTCGAAAAGCAGTCGAAGAAAACAACAAACATGACAAGAAAAGCCACTGCTATGACTGCCTGATATATCATATATCTGCGGAGGAAACCGTCCGCCTTTGAAACCGCGGAACAGATCTTTCCGATTATCTTCTTACATTTATCCATCACATTTTCCCAAATCGTTATTCCTCATAAAACCCTTATAAGATTATACAACAAAAGGAAAATCTGTTAATAAAGAAAAATAAGAAGAATGAATGAATAATTCGTCAATATATAAAGAGGATGCCTATCTTGGCACCCTCATGGCTCTTAAAGAATTTAGTATGGCCAAGACCAGCACTCCGACATCGCCGAATATGGCGACTCTCATACCGACCAGTCCCAGAGCTCCCAATATAAGGATCCCTATCTTGACGGCCAGTGAGAAGACTATGTTCTCCTTCACGATGCGAAGGGTCTTTCTGGCAATCTTCAATGCAGACGGTATCAAACCTAAGGAGTCGTTCATAAGTACGATATCTGCCGCTTCTATCGCCGCATCCGAACCGAGAGCACCCATTGCGATACCTATATCGGCTCTGGTGAGAACCGGCGCATCGTTAATGCCGTCACCGACAAAAGCCACTACCCTGCCGTTTCCGAGGATCTTCTCAAGTTCCGAGACCTTCTTATCAGGCAAAAGTCCTGCAATAAACGAATCTACGCCGACGGTCTTAGCGACTATCTCAGCCACCTTGGAATTATCTCCTGTCAGCATGATCGTCTTTTTGACTCCCGCCTGTCTGATCTTTTCCATGGCTTCGGCCGAATCAGCCTTTATCTCGTCATTGATGACTATATGTCCGAGATAAAGATTACCGGTAGATACATGAACGACAGTACCCGGCAGATGGCACTCGTGATAATCGGCTCCGACTTCCTCCATGAACTTTCCGTTACCGACATAGTATGTCTTGCCGTCGATCACTGCCCTTATTCCCTTGCCTGCGATCTCGGATACTTCTCCGAGGCGGTCTTTTGCAATATGCTTTCCATGAGCTTCAACTATGGATTCCGCGACAGGATGATTCGACCTTGATTCCGCCAGCGCGGCGATATCTATAAGTTCGTCAGCAGATACTTCGCGCGGATGTATGGCATCGACAGCAAAATTGCCCTTGGTTATGGTTCCCGTCTTGTCAAAGACCATAGTATCGACGTTTGACAGAGTTTCCATAAAATTGCTGCCCTTAATAAGAATACCTTTTCTTGAAGCTGCTCCGATACCGCCAAAAAAGCTCAGAGGAACCGAAACAACCAGAGCGCATGGACAGGAAACAACAAGGAATATCAGTCCTCTATAGATGCTCTCCTTTACTCCCATATCCGTAAACAGCGAGCAGATAAGTATGATAAGGACTGCCAGTACAACGACACAAGGCGTATATATCCGCGAAAACTTCGTTATGAACTTTTCAGTCTTAGCTTTTTTATCCGTACTGTTTTCGACAAGTTCAAGGATCTTGGATACCGTACTGTCCTCATAAGCAGCCGTAGTCTCAACCTTGATGACATCGGTAAGATTAATGCTTCCCGAATATATGGAATCGCCCGTATTCTTCTCGACCGGAAGGCTCTCTCCCGTTAGAGCTGACATATTAAGGCTAGTCGCTCCTTCAGTGATCACGCCGTCGATCGGTACTTTCTCACCGGGTCTGATCAATAAAGTCTCACCCTGTTCGACTTCAAACGGATCAACAGTCTCTTCCTCTCCGTTCCTTATTACGACTGCAGTGTCGGGACAGATATCCATCATGTCGGATATCGATTTTCTGCTTCGTCCTACAGCGATACCCTGGAACAGTTCACCGACCTGATAAAACAGCATGACAGCCGTAGCTTCAGGATATTCGCCTACGATGAATGCGCCGACTGTCGCGATCATCATGAGGAATTCCTCATCAAAGAGCCTGCCCTTGAATATCTTTTTGAACGCATTAAGCACAATGTCCCAACCTACGATGAGGTACGGGACCATGAAAATGGCAAGATCAAGTATCCTGTTTCCGGTCGAGGGGACAAAGTGCAGAAAAAGAAGTAAAGCGGCTGATATTATTATCCTTATCAGAATCTTTTTCTGCTTTTTTGTCATACTAATACCTTGCAGTCAGGCTCTACATCAGCGATCTTCTTGATTGCCTCGGCCAAGACGGCTTCGAACCTGTCGTCCTCGGCTTCAAGGATCATCTTCTGAGCGATAAAATTGACGTTAACCTTCTTTACTCCGTCTATCTTGGCGATGGCGTCTTCCATCTTCTGTGCGCAATGTGCGCAATCGAGATCTTCAAGTTTAAATGATCTTTTCATATCAGTGTTCCTCCAAAACATGTTCGAATCCCTGGGCCAGTATCTGATGCACATGGTCATCGGAAAGGAAATAAATGATCGTCTTGCCTTCTCTTCTCGATCCGACCAGATTATTGGTCTTAAGGATCTTAAGCTGATGAGAGATGGCGGACTGCTCCATTCCCAAATGGTCTGAAAGCTTATTTACACTCAACTCGGACTTAAAGAGCGCGAAAAGGATCTTCATCCTCGTAGTATCTCCGAAGACCTTGAACAGATCCGAGACTTCGCACAAGAGCACTTCGTCAGGCATCGTATCAAGCCTTTTGAGCATTTCCTCAGCATGTTTATGTCCACAAGCCATCAGGGTATTCCTCCTATGTATGAATGATAATTCATATGTTTATCTGTTCATATGATATACCAAATACGGGATTTGTAAATACCTTTTCGCGAAAAAAAATCATTTTATATCGATAACGACGACTTCACAGGCACTCGCGGTCCTGTAAGGCATCGCCCAAACACCTGCTCCGGACGATACTATAACGGCCGGAAGGTCGGATCTTTCCCTGTAATAGCCGTAGTCGACCTTAAATAACATATGTGTAAACAGATTTCCCGGAAACATCTGGCCGTGATGCGTATGGCCTCCCAGGATCAGGTCATACTTGGAATCGTATTCCCTTATCTTGGACGGGTTATGATCCAGCACGATCACGGGAAGGTCAAAGCTCATCTTCTCTTCGATCGTTTTGATGTCGCATCTTACCGTATCCTCGTCAAAGCCGCACATAGGCTCGGGATCGATCCTTCCCAGGACCGTAAATCTTCCGGCTACGTCAACGGATTCGTCGTTAAGGAGCTTAATTCCGCTTTTCTCAAGGAAATCGGCCATATAATGATAAGTATTACCTGCATCATGATTTCCGAGACAGGCATATACTCCGTACCTGGACTTGATCGACCTGAGCAGAGCCGAAGTCGACTCGGGATCCGTTATCGCAAAAAAATTATTATTGAAGGTATCACCTGCGATGAATACAACATCAGGATCCTGCTCATTAATGATCCTGACTATCTTCCTGAGATGGCGTTCGGAATTTACTGCTCCGAGGTGAACATCCGAGATAAGTACGGCATTGAGGTTTCCGCCTATGTCATGGCAAAGATCGACTTTATACCTTACGACCCTGACCTTGAGGTATCTTATGAAGCCCGGGATTATAAGTGCCGCGGTAAGGATAGCAACGGCAAATCCCCCATACTTTCCGAAAAGAGTCGGGTTGTTCCCGAAACAGCGTAATATCAGCCTTCCCACATCATATATAAGCCAGAAGACAAACGAAAACATGAAAACGAGCATGAAGATACCGCCGATCCAGTCAACGACCTTCTTGAACTTGACCGGGAACCTGTGACTGTAAAATGTTATTACCGATGCAATAGGAAACAGGGCAAAGACAAGACCGAACAGGACAGGATCAAGTGACGGAAAATACATCTTAAGCCAGACATATGTCCTGTAAGCAGGATAGATGTTTAACAGAAAGAACGGAATTATATAAAGCCGATACGTCTATGATCTCTCCTTCCCTTAAGGCATGATCCCAAAGATACAAAAAAGAAGTTGTCCGGAAAGACAACTTCTCAGTTCTGGTTGCGGAGGCGGGACTCGAACCTCACGACCTCCGGGTTATGAGCCCGGCAAGCTACCAACTGCTCCACTCCGCGATGTTTGATCATCTTGAAAATGGTGCTCGTGACCGGACTTGAACCGGTACGGATTTTACTCCGACGGATTTTAAGTCCGTTGCGTCTGCCTGTTCCGCCACACGAGCATTTCCAAGCGCCTAAAGATAATAACATTTAAGTATTGCTATGTCAAACACTTTTCGAAAATAGCAAAAATAATATAATTACCTTTAATTTTTAATATAAGTGAAATCTTTAAAAGTTGAAAACATAAGGAAATTGAATTATATTATTTTTAATCATTATAGGAAGGTGTACATTCTATGCTCTACAATTCTGACGATAAAGAGAACAAATCGAACGAAAACAAACTGTTCGGAGCTGACAATGCCAACAACAATCTGGATGATTCCCCTGCAGCGGAGTCCAAGCCGGATTCACTTTTCTCATCACCCTTGAACGGATCGAACAATACCACTCACGATTCACTGTTTGATTCGAGTTTTTCCGAGGATGATATCAAAGCAAACGATACTATTGATTCTTCTTTTGTAGTCTCGTTCAAGAACAATGATCCGGTCAATTCAGTATCGGATAAGCTCAAATACAACAATAATCCCGTTGAAGGCCTTGATTATGAGGATGATCTTGCTGACTTCGACTTCGATTCTTCCATTTCCGCCTTTAAGCCGTTAAATGCAGCTGCAAATGACGAGCCTGTAAAGAAAGTTCCCAAGGCTGATCCTGTTCCTGAGGTCAAGGAAGAGATCAAGGAAGCTGCCGCTGAGATTAAGGAAGAGGTAAAAGAAGAGACCGTAAGCAAGGTCGATAACGATTACAAAGATGACCTCCCTCCTATGGATAAGCCTATCTTTGCTCCGAAGGCTGCTACTGCAAGTACGGCAAAGGATCTTGATTTTGCCGCTTCCGAGTCGACAAAGTCCAACAGTTCTTTCTCGGGCAATGCTCCCAAGGAAGATCTTAATCCGGTCGAGCCGAAAACTGATGACAATATAGTACCTGAACCTGAGAAGGATGTTTTCGAGAAGGTTGAGCCTCAGAAGGAAGAGATCAAGAAAGATGATATCCCTGTTGCACCTGTTGCCGCTGCTACTGCAGCTACGGCAGCTACGGCAGCTACTGCAGCTACTGCAGCTACAGCTTCCACTGTAGCAGGATTTGCCGAAGAATCAGCAAAGGAAGAGCTCTCACCTGATCAGAAGGCATTTGAATCATTCAAGTCTTCTACAAAGGCAGCTGCCAAGGCTCCTAGAAAAGACAAGCTCGAGGGCGTTCAGACATACGGCAAGGTTGCTTCCGGAGTCGATGCTTTCGGAAAGTCAACAAATGCCGCATCTGTTGAACAGAGAGGCGATGTAAAGCGCGCTGCAAATAATGTAAGGCCGGGCACAAGTAAGCAGGACACTCCTGCTGCGATAAAGAGACCTCCGCGCCAGATGTCATCCAACAGCACACCTTTCGGTGACGATACTGAAAAGAGGATCCCGACATCTCCTCGTAAATCGGTTGCCAGTCAGACAGGTAACATTCAGCCTGTAACGACTGTTGAGACTAAAAAGAAGAAAAAAGGCTTCGGCGTAGGTTCAATAATCGTCGTTGTTGTTCTCTTCGTTATCGTAGCAGTTGTTATCGTTGGTCTCCAGTATGGCACGAGGATCCTCGATACGTTTAACAGCCTGACAGGTCAGATCAAGACAAAGAACACTACTTCTGTTTCAGTTATCTCAGAATCAAGGACATCTCCTACGGCTGCCTTCACTACCGATACATACGATACAAAAACACCTGACGGAACAACAGATGCTACAACGACAACTGAGGCAACTACCACCACAGAGGCCACAACCACTACAGAAGCTACTACAACTACCGAAGCTACCACGACTACAGAGGCTACTACCACAACTGAAGCCACAACTACAACGGAAGCAACGACTACTACTGAAGCTACTACAACTACCGAAGCTACAACAACGACTGAAGTTACAACAAAGAAGTCTTCTACAGGCGGTTCCGCAGTTACGACATTCTATACAAGTATGAGCGGATTTGCTTCTTATGATTCCGGCTTCACATGTAACCTCGTTCTTGAGAACTACGGTAATAAGGATGCTCAGCTTAAGGATTCCGTAAATTCCGTTAAGATCACATTCACATCCGATAAGGAGATCAAGAATGTAACTTCCGACTACTTCACATTTACTGCTGACGAGAAGAACAAGAATACTTTCATAGGTGTTCCGAACAGCGTAACGATCGAGTCCGGCGAGACATTCAAGGCTCTCCTTACAGTTGAGACAGACAGCAAGCCTCAGCACTACGGATACTCATCATGCTACTATGATTGGAACAAATAAGACCGGATCAATGAGAACTTTAAAAGGACTGTCTCGAACGGGACAGTCCTTCTATTATTCCGAAAAAATAACTTTGATATTACTTCTCGATCTTCATTCCTGACAGGAAAGCATTGATAAACCCGTCGATGTTACCGTCCATGACAGAATCAACATCAACTACTTCAAATCCTGTACGATGATCCTTGACCATCGTATAAGGGCAGAATACATAGGATCTGATCTGTGAACCCCAAGCAATATCCATCTGATTACCTTTAAGGTCTTCGATCTTCTCCATCTGAGCCGCCTGTGCAAGAGCAAAAAGCTTTGCCTTCAGCATGTTCATGGCAGTCTCACGGTTCTGGATCTGTGAACGCTCTGACTGACATGCAACAACAACACCTGTAGGAATATGGGTCAAACGTACTGCTGAATCTGTCTTATTGATGTGCTGACCTCCCTTACCTGTTGAACGGTATGTATCAACACGGAGATCTGAAGGGTCGATCTTGATGTCGATCGTATCATCGAGTTCAGGCATTACTTCGCATGAGGCAAAAGACGTATGACGTCTGCCTGAAGCATCAAACGGAGAGATACGTACGAGACGGTGTACACCGAGTTCCGATCTTAGGAAACCATAAGCATTCTCACCGGTAACCATTATCGAACAACTCTTGATACCTGCCTCATCACCGTCAAGGTACTCCAAGACCTTAACTTCAAAGTCGTGCATCTCGGCCCAGCGGGTATACATTCTGTAGAGCATACTAACCCAGTCCTGAGCCTCGGTTCCGCCTGCACCCGCATGAAGCGTAAGAATCGCATTATTCTTATCATATTCACCTGTAAGGAGTGTCTCGAGGCGCATCTTCTCAAAGTCATTCTTGAATCTTTCAAGACCTTCTTTGAGTTCTTCCA
>JAILNZ010000086.1 GCA_024691135.1 Clostridiales bacterium | reverse complement strand
CTTCGCCATCATCGGCGGTAAGAAGACCACCCCGAGGGGATTCTCAAGCGGTTTCTCTGCCAAGAAGAGTGTTTTTTCTCCTTGTTTGCCTTATCCTCAGCAGCGTGCATCTCTGCTTCCTTAACTGCCTTCTGGATATCTTCCTCGCTCATGTTGGAAGAAGACTGGATAGTGATCTTCTGCTCACGGCCAGTTCCCTTATCCTTGGCACTTACGTTAACGATACCGCTTGCATCGATATCGAATGTAACCTCGATCTGCGGAACACCACGCGGAGCAGGAGCGATACCGTCAAGGATGAAGTTGCCCAATGTCTTGTTGTAAGCAGCCATCTCACGCTCACCCTGGAGTACGTGGACCTCAACCTGTGTCTGGCCGTCAGCTATCCAGGCAGCAGTTCTTACAGGCGACGTTAAGGGACTCCTTCTCCTCGACGTTACACCTCTTTCACTCGGTATCGAGACCCAGGGCGGTGTATGCACAAAGATGATCGAGAGAAATACAACGATCCCTACAAAGAAGAGTCAGGTATTCTCGACAGCTGCAGATAACCAGACACAGGTTGACGTTCACGTACTCCAGGGGGAGCGTGAGATGGCAGCATATAACAAGACACTCGGTAACTTCATCCTCGACGGTATCGCACCTGCTCCGCGTGGTGTACCGCAGATCGAAGTAACATTTGATATCGATGCAAACGGTATCGTTAACGTAAGTGCAAAAGACCTCGGTACGGGACGTGAGCAGAAGATCACTATCACAGCTTCTTCCAACATGACCGAAGAGGAGATCAACAAGGCGATCAAGGAAGCTGAACTCCACGCTGCAGAGGATAAGGAGCGTAAGGAGAAGATCGATATCAAGAATCAGGCCGAGTCGACCGTATATCAGACAGAGAAGACATTGAACGAGATCGGTGACAAGGTATCCGAGGAAGACAAGGCTCCTGTCAAGGAAGCTCTCGAGAAGCTCAAGGATGCTATCTCCAAGGATGATTCCGCAGCTATGAAGCAGGAGACAGAGAATGTAACACAGGCATTCTACAAGGTATCCGAGAAGCTCTATGCACAGGCAAATCCTAACGGCGGACAGCCTAACCCGAATGACTTCACGGGATACGGAGCTCAGGGACCTGACATGGGCGGAGCTCAGGGTGCCGGAGATGACGGCGTAAAGAGTGCCGGCGGTGATTTCTGATCCGCGGAAAATAAAAGAGATTGACGGCGGAAGCTGACGCACAGATATGGCGTCGGCTTCTCGCTTGTAAATTGGAGGAATAGTTTTGGCTGAGCAAAAACGTGACTACTATGAGGTCCTGGGCGTTAATAAAAACGCCTCTGATGACGAACTTAAGAAAGCCTACCGTCAGGTAGCCAAGAAATACCACCCTGACTTAAATCCGGGTGATAAGGAAGCCGAGGCCAAGTTCAAGGAAGCGAACGAAGCTTATGCGGTCCTGTCAGATGCTGACAAGAGACGTAAATATGACCAGTTCGGTCATGCAGGTGTGGACGGTAATGGATTCGGCGGCGGTGCCGGCGGATTCTACGGTGCCGATATGGATTTCAGTGATATCTTCAGTTCGATATTCGGAGGAGGATTCGGCGGTTCTTCGAGAAGAAGGTCGGGACCTCAAAGAGGTGCGGACTTAAGATACGGGATGAGCATCTCATTTATGGAAGCCGCATTCGGTGTCGAGAAGGATATTACTATCGATAAGGAAGATATCTGTACTTCCTGTAAGGGTTCAGGCGCACAGCCCGGAACTTCTCCCGAGACTTGTCCCGCATGTCACGGTTCGGGAAGGATCCAGCAGCAGACTCAGACTCTTTTCGGTATGACGATGGTTACAAAAGACTGTCCTACATGTGCCGGAAGAGGTACCGTAATAAGGACTCCTTGTACGCAGTGCCGCGGAAGAGGAAGGATGAGGATCAGGAAGTCTATCCACGTCAAGGTTCCTGCAGGTGTCGATACAGGCAACAGGTTGCCTATCAGGGGCGAGGGCGAGCCGGGAACAAAAGGCGGGCCATACGGCGATCTTTATATCGAATTCAAGGTCGCTAAGCACGAGATCTTTACGAGGAGCGGTGCGGATACTTATTGTGAAGTACCGATCTCATATTCACAGGCAGTCCTTGGTGCCGAGATAGATGTTCCTACGATAGACGGACCTATGAAGTATACGATCAAGGAAGGAACTCAGCCTGGTGATACCGTTGATTTCAGAGGCAAGGGTATTCCTTATGTCAACAGTAACGGAACCAGAGGCAAGCACACCTGTAAGTTCATAGTCGAGGTCCCGACAAGGCTTAATGAGGAGCAGAAAAAGCTTCTGAGGTCTTTCGATTCGACACTGACGGAAAAGAACTATGCGAAGAAGTCCGGCTTCTTCAAGAAGGTCAAGGATATATTCAGATAAGGATACTTTTATGCAGTGGGTCGAGATAACAATAGTAACGACGGAAGATGCATCTGATGCCATTTGCGAGATGCTCGCACAGATCGGAGCAGACGGTATAGCCGTCTGTGATCCTTATGAGATCAAGAGGATAATCGATGATCCCGATTCCTTGTCATATGCAGATGACGGATATATCGATTCTCTCGGAACCGATGTAACGATCAATGCTTATTTTGCGGAATTTGACGACGGGATCAGACTCGGAGCAAAGAGCGAAGAGTATGTAAATCCCGAAGGAGTCGGAAAGATCTATTCCAATATCGGAACGAAGACGGTTCCGGTGGATGATGCGATGAACCTTATTAAGGAAAGGCTCGAAGACATAGGTCAGTTCCTTGATACGGGCCGCGGCCTTACCGGCTGGAAATATGTTAAGGATGAGGATTGGGCCAATAACTGGAAGGCTGATTACAAGGCATTCAGGATATCGGACCGTATCGTTATCTGCCCTTCCTGGGAAGAAGTCGAAGTTGATGATAAGACATCAGTAGTCTATCTTGACCCGGGATCCGCATTCGGAACGGGAACCCACGAGACCACTTCCATGTGTGCCGAACTTCTTGACAAGGAACTTAAACCTGATCATAAGCTCCTGGATCTCGGAACGGGATCGGGGATACTGGCGATAATCGCTGCCAAGCTCGGCTGCAGGAATATCGAAGCTATAGATATAGACCGTCTTGCCGTGGATGTTGCACGTGACAACTGTGAGAAGAATGACTGCACGTTCATCGAATGCTATCAGGGTGAGCTTAAGGATGCAAGATCCGGTAAATATGATGTCATAGTCGCGAACATCATCGCGGATGTCATCTGTGCCATCGCTTCCGATGTCCCGGCCAGACTTAAAGATGATGGTTTTTTCCTTTGTTCGGGTATAATCAATACTAAGGCAGACAGAGTGGAAAAAGCACTCATGGATGCAGGTTTTAAGATCTGCGGGACTTATAGCAGGAATGACTGGATGGCATATATCTGCAGGAAGTGATCCCTGAACGGAGGATAGTGAAGTGGACAAGCTGTATATCGTAATACCGGCTTATAACGAATCCGAGAATATCAAGGCATGTGTCGATGACTGGTATCCGGTCGTTGAAGCGCATAATGAGGACGGCGGATCAAGACTCGTCATAATAAACGACGGATCCAAGGATAATACATATGAGATCCTTCAGGAACTTGCCAAGGACCGTCCTTTACTTCTGCCTTTGACCAAGCCCAACGGCGGTCACGGTTCCACAGTCCTTTTCGGATACAGGTATGCTATCGGAAACAAAGCGGACTATGTCTTCCAGACGGATTCGGACGGACAGACTGACCCTTCTGAATTCGGGCAGTTCTGGGATCTTAGAAATGAGTATGACGCGATCTTAGGTGAGCGTGTCGTAAGAGGCGACGGCAAGAGCAGGAAGTTTGTCGAGAATACAGTATGTTTCCTTTTAAGGCTTATATTCAAGGTCAAGGCGAAGGACGCGAATGCTCCTTTCCGTCTCATGAAGACATCCGTAGTGGCCAAGTATATCGATAAGCTGCCGAAGGATTACAATATCCCGAATATCATGTTTACGACTTATTTTCTTCATCACAAGGAAAAGGTCAGGTTCATACCGATCACTTTTAAGCCGAGACAGGGCGGAACGAATTCCATCAACATCAAGAAGATCATCAAGATTGGCTGGAAGGCCGTAGGTGATTTCAGAAGACTTAAAAAAGACATCGATAACTGATTATGAGCAACGAACAGATACTGATCCTCGAAGATGATATCGAACTTAACAGGGGGCTTTGTGCCGCATTCAAGAATGACGGCAGGTCCGTGGTTTCCGTGAGGACGATAAAAGAAGCAAAGGATCAGTATTTGGTCCTTAAGCCTTCGCTCATTCTCCTGGACATCAATCTTCCCGACGGTTCGGGACTTGATCTTTTAAGGGAGATCAAGGAAAAAGAACCTTTGCTTCCGGTTATCATGCTGACGGCAAACGATACTGATGACGATATCGTTAAGGGGTTTGAATACGGCGCCGACGATTATATCACCAAGCCTTTTTCGCTCTCTGTCTTAAGAGCCAGGGTCAATTCAAAACTGCGGAAGAATTCGAAGGATGAGAGCATAATAGAGCTTTCCGATTATTCTTTCGATTTCTCGAAAATGATATTCAAAAAGGGTGATGAGCCGATCGAGCTCAGCAAGACCGAGCAGAAGATATTAAGGATCCTCGTTACGAATAAGGGAGCGACCGTAAAAAGGGAAGAACTCATAGATAAAGTCTGGACCGACGGGTCCGAATTCGTTGACGACAATGCTCTCTCGGTATCGGTAAAAAGACTTCGCGATAAACTTTCAACTGACAGGATCAAGACGGTCTACGGCTTGGGATATACATGGGTGACGGATAAATGAAGACTGCGTTTCTTGTTGCCGGCATCATTCTTATGGCTTCTGCGGTCATATTGACCGTCATAGATAAGATACGCATGCGAAGGCTCATAAGATCCCTTACGAAGATGCTCGACGACGCGATGAAGGGAGATTTTAAGGAGACCAGATTTGACGAGAGCGACATGTCGTATCTGGAATCGAAGATGTCGGAATATCTTTCCCGTTCGGTCTTATCCGCGAGACAGGTCGAAGAGGAAAAAGACAGGATAAAATCGCTTATCTCCGACATCTCGCATCAGACGAAGACACCCGTATCGAACCTCATCTTATATAGCGAGCTCCTCGCGGAAGAGGACCTCCCGGAAAGCGCGGGGGAAAAGGTCGCATCCATAAGATCACAGTCGGAAAAACTCAAGTTTCTCATTGATTCCCTCGTAAAGATATCGCGTCTCGAAAACGGGATCATATCCCTTAATATCATCGAGACCGATCTCGGTTCGATCATATCGGAGGTCTGTTCAGAACTCCGGCCGAAGGCGGAGGAAAAGGGTATAGGGCTGTTTTTCGAGGATACGGATACAAAGATAAAGTGTGATCCGAAGTGGACCTATGAGGCCTTCCTCAACATCGTTGACAATGCGGTCAAGTATACCGACAAGGGAGAAATCAGGATATCGGTAACAGATTACGAGATGTATGTGAAGACAGACATAAAAGACACCGGTACGGGTATTGCCGAGAGTGAACTTCAGAATATATTCGGAAGGTTCAGCAGAGGTGAGAACGCAAGCAGGAAAGAAGGTGTCGGAATAGGCCTTTTCCTGTCGCGTGAGATAGTTACGGGCGAGGGCGGATATATTACCGTCGATTCAAAGATCGGGGAAGGATCCTGCTTCTCGGTACTTCTGCCGAGAGCCTGATTCTTGCAAAACTGTCATATTCCTTTTCGATACGGAAAGATTTGAGAAAGATTCGGTTGCGATAATATACACAACCGATATTTTTATGCTGAAAGGAATCTAATATGGAAATACTGAAAACTGAAGCACTGACAAAGACCTACGGAAAGGGCGAGAACGAAGTCAGAGCGCTCCGCGGGATCGACATAAGCATAAAAAAGGGAGAGTTTGTCGCGATAGTCGGAACATCGGGAAGCGGCAAATCGACACTCCTTCATATGCTCGGAGGTCTCGACCGCCCTTCTTCCGGAAAGGTCTTTGTCGACGGTCAGGACATCTTCTCGCTCAAGGACGAGATGATAACCGTCTTAAGAAGACGCAAGATCGGATTTGTCTTCCAGGCTTTTAACCTGATCCCCGTTCTTAACGTCAGGGAGAACATCGTGCTCCCGCTCGAACTGGACGGTGTAAAGCCCGATAAGGAACATATCGACAACATAATCCGGACACTCGATCTGGAAAGCCAGCTCAATAAACTCCCGTCTCGCTTATCGGGAGGACAGCAGCAGAGGGTCGCAATAGCAAGAGCGCTGGCGGGAAATCCCGCGGTGATCCTCGCGGATGAGCCAACAGGAAACCTCGACAGCAAGACATCCCAGGATGTTATGAGCCTGTTCAGGATCACTGCAAACAAGTTCAACCAGACGATCGTCATGATCACCCATAATGAAACTATTGCACAGACGGCAGACCGCATTATAAGGATCGAAGACGGTCTTGTCGTAAACCGTGCCTGAAGAGGTGATGTACGATGAGTATACGTAACAGAAAAGTTCTCACGAGGATAAGCTTCAAGTCTTTCCTCGCATCAGGCAAGCAGAATCTGATCGCGGTATCCGCGATCATACTTACGAGCGTAATGTTCACATCGCTCTTTACGGTCTTTTTCTCGCTCGACAGGACCTTCAAGCTTCAGGAATTAAAGCAGTGCGGTTTCCAAAGTGATGCGATGGTCTACGGCCTGACAGAAGAAAAAAGGCAGGATGTAGTTAATGACGGCTTCGTATCGGAATCAGGAGAAGCTCTGCAGATCGGCTATTCCGAGATATCCCCGAGGGAGGATATCTGTTATTTTGACGAAGCATCCGCAGGTTACTGCTTCGTGACTCCGTATGAAGGAAAGATGCCGGAAAAGAAAGATGAGATCGTTATCGGTACGGGAACTCTCGATACTCTCGGTGTCGAAAAGAAGATAGGGAGCAAAGTCGAGATCGAATATTATACGAGCGGCACTTCGGGTGAGATGATCACGGTAAAGGATACGTTTACGGTATCAGGACTTATCAGGGGCTGTTCACCTTATCTGGCTGTATCTAAGGAATATGCCGACGATATTATCGGCAGATATGATCTCAATAGAGAAAACGTTACCATTACACATATCGTGTTCCTTAAAGGTCTTGTGGCGGACAGTGATTCGCTGACAGCCTTTTTCGCGGAAAAAGGAGTGAAAGAGGACAGTTTCTATCCGAATCCGCTCAAATATGATCCGTATATGACACCGGGGATCGGCCCGGAAGGCGTTGTTGCCATCGTGATCTTCGTCATACTCATAATCGTGACGGGCTTTCTCATCATCTATAACATCTTCCAGATCACCGTGGCAGGCAAGATCAGGAGCTACGGTCTTCTTAAGACCGTCGGCGTGACTTCAAAGCAGCTCAGGCGGATCGTCTTCGGTGAAGCCTTTATCCTTTGCGCGGTAAGTATACCCATAGGTATTGCTTTGGGTTGTCTGATCGGGAATTCGCTCATCCCCGCCATCATGAAGATCACCACATACGGAGAAAATATCGAGATCGTAAGCGGGACCAATATCCTTGTCCTTCTTGGTTCAGCGCTGTTTTCCGTACTGACGGTATTCCTGTCATGCTTCATCCCGGCATTCAAAGCTTCCGGGGTATCTCCTGTTGAAGCCGTAAGGTATTCCGATGCCAAGGCATCATCAAGGCCGCATAAGGGCAACAGGGCCAAGATCCCGGCCATGGCTTTCTCGAACCTCGGAAGGAATAAGAAAAGGACATTTATGGTTCTTTTATCTCTTTCCCTCGCGCTCGTCGTTTTCAACACCCTGTTTGCTTTCTTATCAAACATCGATATGAACGAATATCTGCATAGTATATCTTCCGAGATGGATTTTGTGGTATCGACTCCGGATTATTTTCTAGGTGATGCCGAGGCAAACAGCCTGTCTGATATCGAGATAGAAAAGATCGCTTCAAATATCGATACTTCCGTATCGGGAAGGACATATCTTCCTTCAAAGGCTGCGGTCTATCTTAAAAAGGACGTTGATGAGCCTTCGATCGTTATAGGTATGGATGATCCTTTGTTCTCGAAGCTTAAGGCATCGGAAGGAAATATCGATGATATCTTCAAGACGGAAAACGGCCTTATCATGGAATCTAACGGCAAAAGCAAGGTCGGCGACAAGGTCACGATCAATTATGTCTCAAGATACGGCATACAAAATAAGAATACCGGTGAGATACTGTTTTTCGATACGGATCCGATGCCTGATGATGTAACTGACTACGAGATGTATATCGAATGGATCGAGACCGAGTTTACCGTCTGCGCGATAGTTAAGGAGATACCTTCGGATTTTTCCGCCAATTTTATATACACGGGCGACGGCGATTCGATGCTGGTAAGAAAGGAAGGTATCGAGGATATTACGGGGGGCGAATTTAAGAACCTCGCATTTCTTGCGGACGCCGACAGCGACAGTTCCGCGGCAGAAACCGAGAAGTACCTTAAGGATCTGACCAAGGATTCCGAGAGGATCCAGTATAAGAGCATCGAGACCGAGAGGGAAGAATTCCGTAAGCTCAACGACATGATATTGAAGATCGGCATAGTCATAGTGGTAACCATAGGGATCATAGGTATCCTTAACTTCATAAATGCCATCCTTACGAGCATCCTTTCCAGGAAACATGAGCTCGCCATGCTTGCCGCCGTTGGAATGACACGAAGCCAGATCAGGAAGATGCTCTTTATCGAAGGAGCCTTCTATTCGGTGCTTTCTGTGATCATAGCTGTTCCTCTATGTCTTCTGATGAACGCACTCATAGGTTCTATCGGACTTTTCTGGCTGTCGGTAACGACCAGATATGTCCTGTGGCCGCTCCTTTTGATCCTCCCCGTATTCGGGATCTTAAGTTATCTGATACCAAACCTGATCTACGGTCATATCAGGGGCAAGAGCATAGTTGATGACCTTAAAGTTACGGAATAATTCGCGAATGTAACCTAATAATCAAAAAAACTTATTGAGAAATCGGGGCAAATGTGCGAAACTGAATATGAGAATGTGTCTTCATCTGACATGATCTGAGGGGAGAGAAAGATGGGAACTATCTTAACTATTGCGGAATCATTCGCAAACGGTAGTTTTGACATTAGTTCGGATATCCGCACGATCGAAGCGTTCGGGTTCGAATGTGTTCCATTTGCGGTCAATGACTGCTCCAGACTCGAGGTGGCATCAGCCATGAACGAGATCTTCGCCTCAGGTGAGAATCTCCCTGTATCAGTCAAGATAGGTTTCCTTACTAGTGCCGAAGTCGTTATGGGCGTTGCCGAGAGACTTAAGCGCTATAAGGTCAGTAATATCGTTGTAGATCCTGCCATCATATCCGATGACGGCCAGATCCTTGTAACGGAGGATGTCTTCGTAAGTCTTTCTAATAAGCTCTTCCCGCTCGCGACTATCCTTACGCCTAATCCGTACGAAGTCGAGCTTCTTGCAGGCATGGAAGTCCACAGCGAGGATGATCTCGTCAAGGCTGCAAGTTCTCTGAGCCTTCGATATAAATGTGCGATCTTTGTTAAGGCATTCGATTCGTTCGGTGTAGATCTTATCGTCGGCGGCGAGGAATTCTGCTGGCTTCAGAGAGGAGAATCCGATTCTTCGGATCAGTATAACGTAGCTTCCGCATTTGCCTGTCAGCTCCCTGACTGTGAGAGTCTCGAGCAGGCCGCCATGACGGCAAGTTCCTTTGTTTACGGCGTTCCGGGTGAAGAGAAGGAGAAGAAGGCTATACCGTTCTCCACAAATCCCAAGGTCGAAGAGCCCAAGGTCACACCTGCACCTGTATCCGAAGCGCCTAAGTATGAGATCAAGTCTCTCCTTAACCGTAAGATGGATAACGGTGAAGTACAAAAGCAGAGCAGTGTATCGGCATCCTCTTCAGAGAGCTCGGTCAAGCCTGCTCCCAAGAAGGGCGTTGAGGTTGTCGTAGATGTCGATAATTTTGCACCGGAGCCGGTCATCGATCAGTCGCTCAGTAAGAGCCTTCAGGAATTAAGGGCAAAGCTCGATAAGCTCCGTTAAATGACATTATTTAAGTTTATGACATGTCTCCGGATGAAAAGATTCACCGGAGACATTTTTATGCCTGCCTTCCGGTACTGTCACTCATGAGAATGTTTACGGCTTTTATGTTAGAATCAATAAAAAAGATTAAGGGAGTTTGTTATGACCCGTCTGTTCGTATGTGAAGACCTGAGTTCTTCCGTTTCACTGGATCTTAATGAGGAAGATTCCCGCTATATCTCGCAGGTCCTTCGGATGAGGGTGGGAGAAGAAGTCGCCGTAGTAGATAAATCAGGACTTGAGTGCAAGACAAGAGTCGGCCTGATAACAAAGAAGCAGGTAAGGCTCGATATTTTCGAAAAAGGGGAGAATAAGACTGAGCCGCCTGTCAGTGTAACATTGTTACAATCGGTCTCAAAGGGCGAGAGAATGGACCTTACGGTACAGAAGGCGACCGAGCTCGGCGTCTCAAAGATCGTGCCCGTTATATCGGAAAGATGCGTTGTAAAGCTCGAAAAGGACCCTTCCGGGAAAGTCGACAGATGGCAGAAGATCGCACTTGAAGCTTCGAGGCAGTCGGGCAGGGGGAAAGTTCCCGAGGTAACTTTGCCGGTAAGTTTTGAAGAGGCGGTAAAGATGGCGGGAGATCACGATCTTTTTATATTTCCGTGGGAGGAAGAGAAGGGAAAGGGCCTTAAGGAGGCGCTTCAGAAGTTCAATGGAAAGAATATCGCGGTATTCATAGGTCCTGAAGGCGGATTTACGCAAGAGGAAGCTGATGAGGCCGTAAAGGCGGGTGCTCTGCGCGTTACGCTCGGACCGAGGATCTTAAGGACGGAGACTGCGGGAGCGGCTGTTTTGGCGATGATCGTATACGAGACGGAGATTTAGACCAAATTCGTCATTGTTTAAAACGCGCATGAGTATTATAATACGCGGGTATATATTTTTATTAACGGAGTGTAGATCATGAGATACGCAGCACAGAAGGGAACAAAGGACATATTGCCGCAGGATATATACCGCTGGCACAAGGCAGAAAGGACTTTTGCCGATGTATGTCATTCCTACGGCTACGAAGAGATAAGGATCCCGACATTTGAACAGACGGATCTGTTCCAGAGAGGTGTAGGCGATACGACCGATGTCGTTCAGAAGGAGATGTACACCTTTGACGATAAGGGCGGAAGATCGGTTACCTTAAGACCGGAAGGAACTGCAGGTGTCTGCAGGAGCTTTATAGAGAACGGAATGACAAGTCTTCCGAGTCCGGTAAGGATGTTCTATAACATCACGGCTTTCAGATATGAGAATGTCCAGAAGGGCAGGATGAGGGAATTCCACCAGTTCGGACTCGAGGCCTTCGGATCTGAAGGTCCTGAGATCGATGCCGAGATCATCTCGCTCCTCACTGTCTTTTTCGAGAAGATGGGTGTTAAGCACACGAAGCTTTGCATCAATTCCATCGGCTGTCCCACATGCCGTGCGCAGTATAACGCGATATTGAAGGACTACTTCAGACCTCACATGGATGAGCTCTGCGATGACTGCAAGGCCAGATTCGACAAGAACCCGCTGCGAATGATCGACTGTAAGGTCGAAGGCTGTAAGAAGTACGCGGCTGATGCACCGAGACTTATCGATTATCTCTGCGAGGACTGCAATAACCACTTTGAGACGCTTAAGAAAGAACTTGAAAACCTCGGTATCGAGTATACGATCGATCCGGGCATCGTAAGAGGACTTGATTACTACACCAGAACGGTATTCGAGTTCGTATCGGAAAATGTCGGAACACAGGGAACCATCTGCGGCGGCGGAAGATATGACGGACTTATCGAGAGCCTCGGCGGATCGAAGGTTCCGGGTATCGGATTTGCAATGGGAGCCGAGAGATTCCTCATGGAGTGCGAAGCCCAGGAGATCGCATTTGATAAGCCTGATCACGTCAAGGTTTATTTCGCGGATCTTTGTCCTGAAGCAAAGCCTGTCATCAGTAAGGCTTGTCTTGATCTCCGCAAGGCCGGTATCGGATGTGAGAGGGATCTTACGGGAAGGAGCTTCAAGGCTCAGATGAAGTATGCCAACAAGGCGGGTATCCCATACCTCATCGTTATCGGTGAAGATGAGATCAGTAACGGCAAGGTCAATGTTAAAAATATGGCCGACGGATCTTCCGAAGAGATCCTGATCAACGGCATAACGGATTATTTCGGGAATAAATAAGAAGGAACGGTAAATCAAAATGGCAGAATCAATTCAAGGCTTAAAGAGAACTTCGATGTGCGCTGAGCTTTCCGAGAGCGACATCGGAAAGAAAGTGACTCTTATGGGATGGTGCCACAAGCAGAGAGACTTGGGCGGACTTACATTCATCACATTAAGAGACAGAACAGGCGAGATACAGCTCGTTGTTTCTCCTGACGCCGATGAAGATATCAAGGAAAAGGCTTCCAGGATCAGAAGCGAATTCGTACTGGCATGCGTAGGCGAGGTTGCTTTGAGAAGTGCTCCGAACCCTAAGATGAAGACGGGTATGATCGAAGTCAATGTTGAAGAGTTAAGGATCATCTCCGAGGCCCAGACAACACCTTTCTATATCGAGGAGGATGACAACGCAAACGAGGCTTTGAGACTTAAGTACCGATACCTCGATCTCAGAAGGCCTAATATGCAGAGAAACCTCATGCTCCGTCACAAGATCGCTAAGATCGCACGTGACTATTATGATGAGCAGGGATTTATCGAGATCGAGACACCGATCCTCGGAAAGAGCACACCTGAAGGTGCGAGAGACTACCTTGTACCGAGCAGGATCAAGAACGGTTCGTTCTTTGCTCTTCCTCAGTCTCCTCAACTTTATAAGCAGCTCCTGATGCTCGCAGGTTATGACAAGTATTTCCAGATCGCCAAGTGCTTCAGGGATGAGGACCTCCGTGCAGACAGACAGCCTGAGTTTACACAGGTCGACCTGGAGATGAGCTTTGTTGACTGTGACGATGTAATGAACTGTACCGAAGGATTCCTCGTCAGGGTATTCAAGGAAGCTATCGGGGTCGATATCGAGCTTCCGATCAGAAGGATCCCTTATGCAGAGGCAATGGATAAGTATGGTTCTGATAAGCCGGATCTGCGTTTCGGCATGGAACTTCAGAACATATCCGAGACGGCTTCCAGGATCGATTTCGTTGTCTTCAAGGGTGCTCTTGAAGCAGGCGGAAGCGTAAGAGCCGTTGTTATCCCGGGCGGAGCGAAGTTCTCGAGAAAAGAGATCGATGCTCTTGGTGAAGTCTGCAAGACATATAAGGCAAAGGGAATGGCATGGCTCGTTCCTTCCGCTGAGCCGCGCGGATCCTTCCTTAAGTTCCTTACTCCCGAAAACATTAAAGAACTTAAAAACGTAACGGGCGCAGGAGAAGAAGACCTTATCTGCATCGTAGCTGACCAAGGCGAGGTTCCGATGATCTCTTTGGGCGCTCTCCGTATCGAGGCTGCCAAAAAGCTCGACCTTATCGATCCTAATGACTTTAAGCTCTGCTGGGTCACAGAATTCCCTATGTTCGAATATTCGGAGGAAGAGGACAGGTATGTTGCCAAGCACCATCCTTTCACATCTCCTATGGATGAGGATCTTGACTTCCTTGAAAGTGATAAGGGCAAGGTAAGATCCAAGGCTTATGATATCGTCCTGAACGGCTGTGAGCTCGGAGGTGGTTCCATCCGTATCCACAACAGGGATCTTCAGATGAGGGTCTTCAAGGCTCTCGGATTTACTGAAGAAAGAGCTCAGGAACAGTTCGGATTCCTTCTTGATGCATTTACTTACGGAGTACCTCCGCACGGCGGTCTCGCATACGGTCTCGACCGTATGGTAATGCTCATGGCAAACTGCCAGAGCATAAGGGAAGTAATCGCATTCCCTAAGGTACAGAACTCTTCCGACCTTATGACGGAAGCTCCTGCTCCGGTCGAGGAACAGCAGCTTAAGGATCTCGGCATAGAGGTATCTTTAAAAGCATGTGACAGCGATGTCGATGATGAAGCTGTCTTTGATTAATACAAAAAGGATGAATGATATGAAATCTGCAGAAGAAAAGATGAGACTCGAAGAAGAGAGATTGAAGCAGGAAGAGCGCGATACTCTCAAAAAACTTAGTGAACAGGCAAATGAGATCGGTGAGAAGAATTCCGCCGAAGGCGTTTCCCTGATCGAAGAAAAAGAGGATGAGGACATCAGACGTCCTTCTGTTTCTGTTGAAGAGACGGACGAAGCATCCGCGGAGAGCAAGGAAGAACTTCCTTCATGGGAGACGAAGCCTGATACCGAAAAGGCGGTGTTTAACGGCCTCGGCTGGCTCAAATCGATATGTATCGGTGTTCTGATCGGAGTTCTTCTCGTCGTATTCGTTATCCAGAGAAATAATGTTTACGGATCTTCCATGGAGCCAAATCTCTATGAAGGCGACGTTATATTTGCGCAGAAGATATCCACTTACTTCGATAACTACAAAAGAGGAGATGTTGTTATCCTCGACGGCTCGAATCTTGAAGGCTATACACATGACGAATATCTGATCAAGAGAGTCATCGGTCTTCCGGGAGAGACAATAAAGATCGAGAACGGTAAGGTCTATATAAAGAAGGTCGGTGCTTCCGATTTTGAGGAACTTACCGAGGATTATCTTGCTCCGGGTACCATTACGACAGTATCGGGCCTGGGTCTTGCAAAAGGCTATAATGAGATAACCTTGTCATCGACGGAATATTACTGCATGGGTGATAACAGGGTTCCGAGTAATGACAGCAGAAATCTCGGACCGTTCAGCGAAGACAGGGTAAAGGGAGTAGCGCTCTTCAGAGTCTACCCGTTCACTTCGATAGGAACAGTTAAATAAACAGAAGGAACTATTTTATGGACAGACAGGATCTTATACGTAATTTTTGTATTATTGCGCATATCGATCACGGTAAGTCAACGCTTGCCGATCGTCTTATCGAGCATACAGGCGTCAGGGAAAAACGCGAGATGCAGTCCCAGATCCTCGATAATATGGCGATCGAGCGTGAGAGGGGAATAACCATCAAAGCTCAGGCCACGAGAATGAGCTACAAAGCAAAAGACGGCAATACTTATATGCTGAACCTTATCGATACTCCGGGCCACGTGGACTTCAATTATGAAGTATCAAGAAGCTTGGCGGCATGTGACGGCGCTGTCCTGATCGTGGATGCGGCACAGGGTGTAGAGGCGCAGACGCTGGCAAATGTCTATCTTGCAGTTGACAGCGATCTTGAGGTCCTTCCCGTTATCAACAAGATCGATCTTCCTTCGGCTCAGCCTGAGGTGGTCCGTAACGAGATAGAAGATGTTATCGGAATCGATGCATCCTATGCTCCGCTGATCTCAGCCAAAAATGATATCGGTATAGATGAAGTACTCGAATCCATAGTCGAGTATCTTCCTGCTCCGTCAGGAGATGAGAATAAGCCTTTCAGGGCGCTGATATTCGATTCCAAATATGATCCGTATAAGGGCGTTATCGTCAGCGTAAGAGTCAAGGAAGGCAGCGTCAGGATGGGTGACATGATCCTCATGATGCATACCGGAAAAGAATTCCAGGTCACCGAACTAGGATATTTCCATCCGGGCGAATATGTTCCTTCCGAGGAACTTAAGACAGGTGAAGTAGGATATATCTGCGCATCAATCAAGAATGTCAGGGATACGGCCCCGGGTGATACGGTAACTCTTGCGGATGATCCCGCATCCGAGCCTCTGATGGGTTATAAAGGCATCCAGCAGATGGTATTCTGCGGTCTTTATCCTGTTGACGGTGCCAAGTACGGCGATCTGCGTGACGCACTCGAAAAACTCAGGCTCAACGATGCGGCGCTGTCCTTTGAGGCAGAGACATCGGCAGCTCTGGGATTCGGCTTCCGATGCGGATTTTTGGGTCTTCTCCATTATGAGGTCATCCAGGAAAGACTTGAAAGAGAATTCAATCTCGATCTTATAAGTACGGCTCCTTCGGTAGTCTATAAGATCCATAAGCTCGACGGTTCCGTCATCAATATGGACAACCCTACAAATATGCCCGATCCGTCAGAGATCGATTATATCGAGGAACCGATGGTAAAGGCGACCATTATGCTCCCCAAGGAATATGTCGGTAACATAATGGAAGTCTGTCAGGACAGAAGAGGCGAATATAAGGACATGACATATATGGATGACATCCGTGTCATGCTCCATTACAGGATGCCTCTAAATGAGATAATATACGACTTTTTCGATACGCTTAAATCAAGGACAAGAGGATATGCCTCGCTCGATTACGAGATGGACGGATATGAAAGAAGTTCTCTCGTTAAGCTCGATATCCTCCTTAACGGCGATCCGGTTGATGCCCTTTCTTTTGTTGTTCATAAGGACAAGGCATATGCAAGAGGAAGGAGAATGGCGGAAAAGCTGAAGGAGAATATTCCGAGGCAGCAGTTCGAGGTTCCTATCCAGGCTTGTATCGGAGGAAAGATAATTGCCCGTGAGACGATAAAGGCATACCGTAAGGATGTCCTTGCAAAGTGTTACGGCGGTGATATAACACGTAAAAAGAAGCTTCTTGAGAAGCAGAAGGAAGGAAAGAAGAGAATGCGTCAGGTAGGCTCCATCGAGGTACCTCAGGAAGCCTTCATGAGCGTTCTCAAATTGGACAGCGAATAATGAATATTATCTTAAATGCCCTGTTGCTCATAGCCTGTTTCGCGGTGTTGGTCAAAGGAGCCGACATCCTTGTTGACGGTGCTTCGGATATCGCCAAAGCTCTGAAGATACCTTCAGTCATAATCGGTCTTACGATCGTTGCATTCGGAACGAGTGCACCTGAAGCCGGCGTAAGCATTACATCGACATTGAGGGGACTTGACAGGCTCTCGATCTCTAACGTTGTAGGTTCCAATATCTTCAACCTTCTAATGGTAGTCGGTTTAAGTGCCGCAGTACGGGGCTTCGTTGTTGATGAGGAGATAAGAAAGAGAGACTATCCGCTTTGCATTTTCTTCTCGGCACTTCTGATCTTCTTTGCACGTGACCTTAATATATCGAGGGTGGAAGGTATAATCCTTTTCGCATGCATCATAGGTTATGTCGTGATGCTCATCGCTTTTGCCATGAGAACATCCTCCATCAACCGCGAGGAAGACAAAAAGGAAGACAAGATCTCAAAAAAGAAGGTCATGATCAGCCTCTTAAAGGTCATCATCTCGGTCCTGGCCATTTATTTAAGCTCCAGAGGAATAGTATGGTCATGCTCTTTCTTTGCAAAGCTCATAGGTGTATCCGAGACCATAATCGGCCTTACGATCGTAGCTCTCGGTACTTCGCTTCCCGAACTTGCCACATCCGTGGTTGCCGCGAATAAAGGAGAGAGCGGTATCGCACTCGGTAATGTCGTCGGATCGAACATATTCAACATCCTCTTTGTTCTCGGTATCTCGGGATCGATTTCCCCGATCGCAGGCCTTACCCGCTACAATCTCATCGATACTGTCGTCTGCCTGGGCATTACGCTGTTTTGCGGCATCTTTGTATTCATATCGAAGAAATTTAAAAGACCTGTTGGTATAATAATGCTGTTGATGTATGTCGTGTATCTTGCTTTCATAGTATTAAGGGAGATTGGTATAATAGTTTTTTAAAGGAGACCAGGGGATGAAAAAGAGAATAGTAGCATCTTTTTTGATATGTTCCGCACTTATTTTTTCAACAGCTCTTTCGTCCTGCTCGAAAACAGACGGGGCGGAGACTTCTGCAACGGTTACGGTCATAGTTGATACTACACCGTCTTCCGATACCCCAAAGGAAACGGCTGTTCCTTATGACGTGAACAACAATACAGAGTTCGAAGAGCCGATCCTTTTCGAGGTGACAAAGGAAGTTATCGCTTATAAGGATGTTTCCGCAACGGAAGAAGCCGGACTTTATACTGAAGGAATGTGCATTACGGGTGTATCGACCGATGGTTTTTACATCATGCAGGATGACGGATGCATTATCGAAAAATCTTGTCTTAAAGAACTGGATTAATGTGGTAAAATAATCTGGTTGTTTCGCGGATGTGGTGAAATTGGCAGACACGCCGGATTTAGGTTCCGGTGCGCGAGCGTGCAGGTTCAAGTCCTGTCATCCGCACCAAACATTCAAAAAGTCTTTTGCAACATACGAACAGGTCCAAGACGTTTGGCGCGCCTGAGAAAACCCGGTTGCAAAAGGCTTTTTTTCTGTAGTATTCACTTCCTTTTTCATCCCGTTTCCTGATATATCGATGCCGGTCTGTAATGATATAATATGATCGTATCCGAATGGAGATCCTATATGAAAATGGAAGAAAACATTACGGCAAGACTTGCAGCCGAAGGATTTAAGATTGAAATGAATGCAAGGATCTATAAAAACGATCCTGTTATCAACAATGTGCTCTTATGGGTGAAGGTAGAAAGCGGATGCTTTTCCGGATCTATGGAGATGAATGTCGGATCTGTTGCTCTGGAAGAGTTTTTACGGCAGATAAAGCGGGTCATATCAAAGTGAAGGGTAAAATTCA
>JAILNZ010000050.1 GCA_024691135.1 Clostridiales bacterium | reverse complement strand
ACATTGATACCCCGTGCGGTTACTTTTTTCATAATAGTTTTCTGTCTTCTCCTCATGGACAGAAACCCAAATCGTTTTATGGGGGCTGATCGATCAGCCCCCTTTATTATGCAAGAAAAAAGGATGTCTCCCTGGTAAAAGACATCCCTTGAGGCGGGTATTATTTTGACGTATTTGTAATTGCTATGGTTTTATTATGTAACAATTACCTTAAATCAACCTGAAACGCTTGCGGCAAAAAAGGTGCAAATCTGCCTCAATCCCTGCGTTTCACAAATTTCAGGGCGATCAGGGATGCGATCATCAGCATCAGGCTCCCCGAGAAGGCGATGGTATTTCTTCCTTTGGGAGCGCTTAAGAACTTCTTGAGATCAAATCCTGACGGATCGTCTTTCTCCTTTGCTTTTACCTCCCGTCTTTCCCTCTCTTCTTCGAAGAATTGCTGCTCCGCCGTAGCGAAGTTTCCGTCGCCGACTTCGCCCATTACCTTGAGATCTATCTCTGAAGCGTCGATCCTGCTTTTTGGCTCATGGCTCTGTCCGGATTCGGTCGAAGGAATGGTTCCGTTAAGCTGCCCTTTGATACTCTCATATCGAAGGCTCATGATGCGGTAGAGCATCGGTGACGCCTCCTGATACTGTTCGTAGCCGTAGAGCGTGTTCGGATCTGTCCTGACGAGATCATCGATCTGGCCTTTTATCCTGTTAAAAGTCCTGTCGAACTCGCCTCCCTCAAAGTACTCATCCGTAAGCTTTTGGAGGTATCCGTGGTATCGTTCGTAGTACGCTTCGTTTTCGAGCACCTTATCGAAAAAATGCGTTCCGTCGAACGGCGTATCAATTGGATCATTTATCATCTTAATGGGGCCGCCGTTACCCATGCCTCCCAGACAGAGATTGTAGTCCCAGGGGAGGATATTGAGCCTGCCCTTGTATTCGTAGAGATAGTAGTTATGCGGCATGTCTTTGGCCGAGAGGCTGTCCTCATTTACCGAGAACTCGTGGACCGCCATGTATTTGAGGATATTATCCATATCGAGGTACTTCTCGAGGTTGTTGCCTTCATTGATGTTCTTTATCGCCGTAACGACACGCCGGTGATCTTTTTTCCCCGTATCAGTTACCCGGCACTCCCATATAAACCGGTAAGAACCGAGATCATCATCGACATAGTTCAGGTCGCATCCGCTCTGATTGTTCATGAAATCCGCGATCTCGGCCGCACTTGCGCCTTCGGACAGTTCCCTGTCAGCGAGGTCCGGCTTATAGAGCTGCCCGTCTTCGGTCCCGTAGTTCCTCAGCATAAAGCTCTTCTCGACTCCTTCAAGCGCCAGATAGACGCCCCAGTAATCACCGTTGACCGATATGTCCGCGAAGTTATACAAAGACGCGTCAGCCCCGATAAAGCGGTACATGTCGAAGATCATCGCTTCCTTCATGTTGGAGGCATCCGCGTAATTGTTGTTGAGTATCAGTTTATCGAGCCCGAAGCAGGTCTGCCCTTCCTCAAAGTGATCGAACTCGAGCTTCAGGCTGAAACGCGTGGTATGTGAATCATATGCTATGGCCGCGAGGCTGGAATTGCCCTTGGGCCTGATCGCGACATTTCGAAACTTTGTCCCGTTTACGACCACATCGCAGACGTGGTATTCTTCCTCAATGGCATTTTCGAGCATGTCATTCCAGTCGTCTTCATCCATCAGGATATCGATATCTATGAGCCTGTCCGTATCAAAGAGCTCGGTCTCATATTCCATCTTTACTTCGGAGCCGTCGAGAAGCTTAGTCAGCTCCGACGAGAAACAGACCGCTGCCATACAAATAATTACCGCCACAGCCGTGATCGCTATTATGATCTTGGATATGTGCTTATTTGTTTTCATTTTTCCTCCGGACTTAAGACATGTAGTCCCCGTTATAAGTTACGAGTGTCGCACCCGTAACGCCGTTTATCTCATTAACGCGGTTTACAAAGCTCGTAGCCGCATCCTTGACGCGGATCTCGGCCGTTACTTCGATGCCCGACTCGTTGACTGTCTTGGACTTTACTACATACTTGCTGACTGTTTTTTTGATTATGTTGAGAGCGCTCTCCTCTGCCTTCTCGTCACTGCAGTTTACGATAAGGATATAAGGAGAGCTGCTGAACTTCTTTCTCGCAAAAACAACGAGGATCACGCCGATAATGACCGAGCCTATGACCGCAAGAGGGATCATGCCCGCGCCTATTACGATGCCGACGGCAAGTGACCAGAAGAGGAACACGATCTCCATCGGTTCCTTGATGGCTGCCCTGAACCTGACGATCGAGAGAGCACCGACCATGCCGAGTGACAATACGACGTTAGACGTGACCGCCATGATGACGAGGGTCGTTACGAGCGAAAGTCCGACGAGTGACATGGCAAAACCGCTTGAATACATGACCCCGCTGAAGGTCTTTTTGTAGATCACGAAGATGAAAAGGCCCAGTACAAGGGCAAATATCATTCCGATGATGGTGTCGAGCACCGAGAACTCCGTTACGCTCTCGAGAAAACTTGACTTGAAGATGTCGCTGAAATTCATTATTTATTCCTCCGTTTTATCCGAATCTCCGGCAAGCGCCGTATTTTGAAAAAGCCTGTTGTCTTGCTCCTCTTATCTGAACGATATCTCTGATGATATCCGGGAGATATCTGTCGAACTTGATCTCCAGGAGCATGTCTTCCGGTGTGGCCGTAGCACTTATATCGTGCACTTCCGGCGTCAGGAAGTTTTGACTGTAGAGTGTTGTCCTGATCTTGGAATCGAATGTCACTCTCACGTTCCCCGCCTGGTATATAAACGGTTCTCTTACGTAAGACACGAGCACCCTGGGCTTGAGCCGCTGGTACCTGATCTTCGCGTAGAACTCTTTTACGAGTCCGTTTTCGTGGGATCTCATCCAGTCGATGTCGCCTCTTAGGATCTGCCGGCACTGCTCTTCCGTTATCTCGGCGTCATACTTGAGACATAGATTTCCGTCCTTCATCTTTTTTTCGAGAACGATGAAGCTCATGTCATCATTGTAGTATCTGATTCGGAACTTCTCGCGCTTTCCTATGCCGTCTGTCTTCTCCCTGAGCGCCTTGTCGTCGTTGTTGTCGAAGTAGATGCTCCGTATGAGGTAGCGTCCGTCCCCGTTTACGTGGGGATCGGGCTTCATCACCGCCCGGAGGCGCCTGCGCATGGCTACATAGTCGGCATAAGGTATATTGAACTTAAGCTCATGCCGGTAATTCTTTGCCTGTTCCATCAGTAGACTCCTCTAATTTATTTGATGAGTCAATTATACAGAAACAACCTGAAATTCAGTTAAAGTAGGGATCGTCAGATCTCGACGGTGATGGTCATGGTCTTCCCGCTCGGGCACCTGGCGGTAATCTTCCCCCCGTGGGCCTCCGCTACGGACTTGGCTATTGCAAGGCCTACCCCGTTTCCGCCGGTACTCGTATTCCTTGATTCGTCCGGCCTGTAGAAGCGCTCGAAAAGGCGTTTCTCATCCGGGATCTCTTTATAATCACACGTATTAAATACCTCTATAACGGCTTTGCCTCTCTGCCTTTTTACCGAAAACCTGATCTCGCTTCCTTGATCGGAATACTTGACCGCATTATCGAGGAGCACCGAGAGCATCTGCTGTATCGACGTCTTGTCGCCAACGATCGTCACGTTGTCCTGAATGTCGGTCTTGATCTCTTTTCCCGAGGCCTTGGCCTGAGGATTATAGACTTCCGCCATCTCCCATGCAGCACCGCTCAGATCGAGGTGCTCCTTCTCGGGAACAGGCTTGACCTCGTCAAGTCTCGAGAGAGTGACAAGTTCGCTGACGAGCCCCGTAAGGCGGCCGACCTGCTGACGGATATTGCCCGTCCACTCGTCTTTCCCGCGGTCCAGCTCGATGACGTCCAGACTCGTCGATATGGACGTAAGCGGCGTCTTGAGCTCATGGCTCGCGTCGGTGATAAACCTCTTCTGTATCTTGATATTCTTGGCAAAGGGCCTGATCGCCCTGCCCGACAGAAGGATAACGAGGATGAATACGAGCAAGAGCGCGCCCGCAGAGATGATAAGGCTCATTATAAGGGTCGATCTCATGTAATTGATCTCTCTGGTGCAGTTCAGGAATACGATTATCTTTCCCTTCTCGAGACCGTATGTCATGTACCTGTATCCATTTATGAATCCTGAATCGTTGCCTCTTTCCAGAACTTCCTTGGTAAAGGCAACTGATGCCATGAGATCGACGGTCGCGACCCTGTCGAGCGACGTCGTAAGTATCATGCCGTCCTTATCGAGAACAACAAAGAAGAACCTCGTCATGTAGTTCTCTTCCTCATTCGGAAGCGCCATAAAAGGCTTCGATTCCGGAAGGACTCCGTAAGGCGTCTCGAAAAGCGGCCGGTAAACATCATAGTTAACGATATAATCGATCGTATTGTCGCATTCGTTTACTACGACATAATAATTCACTATATTAACGAGTGCCGCGATAAGGAGTATGACCGTGGTAAAGGAGAGCATGGCGGCGATGATGAAGCGCCACCTCAACTTCTTCAGCATCCGATCACCTCCAGCGAATAGCCGGCACCTCTTATGGTCCTGATCTCAACATCGGCACCCAGCGACTTGAGCTTCTTTCTGACAAAACCGATATGCGTCCACACGACGTCGATATCGGATTCCGAATCGATGCCCCAGATCCTCTCCATCAGGTGCTCCGTGGAAAAGACGAATCCCGGATGCTGGATAAACAGTTCCATGAGCTGGTATTCCTTGTTAGTGAGGCTCAGAGCTTCATTTCCGACGCGCATCTCGTACTTGTTGCCGTCAAGCGTCAGATTGCCGAGGCTCTTGACCGAATCGGAATAGACTTCGCTCCTTCGCCCGAGGGCCTTCACCCTGGCGATCAGCTCGCTCGTCGCAAAAGGCTTCGTCAGGTAATCGTCGGCACCTGATTCCAGCCCCGTGACCTTATCCTCGATCTCGGCCTTGGCCGTGAGCATCAGTACGGGAGTCTTGATATTGTTGGTCCTTATCTTCGAGAGCACTTCAAGCCCGCTCATTCCGGGCATCATGATATCGAGCACGATCACGTCGTAACTGTCTGACCGGATATATTCCCACGCGTCGATCCCGTTATGGACGATGTCCACGGAAAACTTCGACTTTTCGAGCAGGAGCTTAAGTGCCTTGGCCGTAGATATCTCGTCTTCTGCAATAAGGATCTTCATATCTTTCCTCCCCCTTTTCGAAAGTATACTAATATACCTTCCTGAAACGAAGTTGAAACCGTTTCCACCGACAATTATACCATTTCCGCTTCCCGAAAAATTGCCGCATTTGGTTTCAAGTCCTTTTCAAGTTGAAGGCAAATAATCAGGTCAACAACAGGAAAGAAGGCATGAACGATATGGATAACGATACATTTGAAAAAGAAAAAACTTTCAATAATGAAACCCCTAAAAAGACAAGAGGATCCGCGGCAAAGGTCATAGCACTTGCCCTTTGCTGCTCCCTTGTCGGAGGAGCGGCAGGCGCCGGAGGAGTTCTTCTCTCAGGCCTCTTCCGCGTAAACGGCACCGAGATCAGAAGATCTTCGGACGACTCCACGATCTATCTCGGCAGGAAGGATTCCTCGGCCGTTAACCTCTCCTACGTTGACACGGAAGAAGAACTGACGCCTTCCGAGATCTACGCGGCGAACGTCAATTCCACGGTAGGCATAACGACATCCGTTACGACGAACTGCTTCGGTTACCGGACCATGTACGCAGCCTCAGGTTCGGGCTTCATCCTCACCTCTGACGGATACATCGTCACGAACTATCACGTGGTCGAAGGCGCAAGCGAGATCAAGGTCACGACTTACGACAACACGGTCTATAAGGCCGAGCTCATCGGCTGTGACCAGAGTAACGACCTGGCGATCCTCAAGATCGATGCCAAAGACCTGACGCCGGTAGTCCTCGGCGATTCCGATCAGCTGAACGTAGGCGACAGCGTAGTCGCGATCGGAAACCCCTTAGGCGAACTCACGTTCTCACTTACGACAGGTTCCGTAAGTGCCCTCAACCGACAGATCACCGTCAAGGACACTTCCATGAACCTCATTCAGACCGACTGCGCGATCAACTCGGGCAACTCCGGCGGCGCGCTCTTTAACTCCTACGGAGAAGTGATCGGCATCACGAATGCCAAGTACTCGGGCGACTCTTCACAGGCCACGGTCGACAACATCGGCTTCGCGATCCCGGTAAACAGCGTCCGCGACATCATCACTTCAATAATCGAAAAAGGCTACATCGAGAAGCCCTACATCGGCATAACGGTCTATAACTATACAGGCGACCTCACAAGAGCAGGATCCGGCGGCGTTGTCGTCAACAGTGTCGAGAAAGGAAGCCCCGCAGACGAGGCAGGTCTTAAGTCCGGTGACATCATCACAGCCGTTAACGGAACAAAGATCACAGAAACAGGCGACCTAAGCCCGATCATCGCAAAATGCAAAGACGGCGATGAACTGACCTTGACCGTCTCCCGCAAGAGCGGTACCACGAAGATCACGGTAACGGTCAAAACATACAGAGAATCAGCCCTCCCGGGATCCGGATACGGTGTTGGAAACAACAGGATCTCAGGCTGACATACATACTTCCTTAACGAGGCTGGCTCAAAAGTACGCTTTTGAGTCAGCCGTTTTTTCGGGAATAAGGTATAATATCTCCTGTATTATGGGAGGTACAAAAATGTCTTTATCTATTGAACGATATACCGGCAATTTCGACGACCTGGGCAGCTTCATCGACCGCACCTTTGAAGCATACGCCGAGAAGAACGGCATCTCATGTAACTACCGCGATTTCTGCTTTATCGCCAAAGACGGTGCCCTCACCGCAGGCCTTGTCATCGGCCACTCCTACTACGGCTCAGTCTACATCAGCGACCTGATCGTGACCGAAGAGTATAGAAAAAGAGGCATCGGCACCATGCTCATGAAGCGCGTCGAGGACGAATTCCGCGGCAAGGGAATGGAGTACATCAGCCTCACGACCTTCGCCTTCCAGGCTCCCGAATTCTACAAAAAGCTCGGCTACGAGGTCGAGTTCATCCGCGAGAGCAAGAACCCGAAGCTCAACAAATACTTCCTGATCAAATACGACATCTGACCTGCCGGGCGGCGTGCTCTGATTTGGTCCCGCGGCGTCAATGCATTATATTCTTAAAAAATGTTCGAAAAAAATGCATTTTATACTTGCTCATCGACAGTGATGCATTCAATTTTTTTAAAAATGGCTTTTTGAATGAAATGATCTGGCCTCATGGCCCTGATTCTCTCTAATGTGTCATTCAAGTTGCTCAAAAATCAAAAAATGAATGCATCTGACACCCTGAAGCCGTTAAATATTCATTCAAAACTCTCAAATTCCCAAAAAAGAATGAAAGACATTTTGTCT
>JAILNZ010000021.1 GCA_024691135.1 Clostridiales bacterium | reverse complement strand
AGGTCATAGACGGGTTTATCAATTCCACCGAATGGTGTAACGTCTGCGCTTCATACGGTGTAAGGTCTGGCGCAGTATCCGCGAAGGCCACGGTCGCTTCCGATAACGCAGTTAAATTCGCAACAAGGCTCTATACGGAATGCCTCGGCAGAGAACCTGAAGAAGACGGGCTCAACTACTGGAGCCTTGGTCTGACTAATCTTGAACTTACCGGAACCCAGGCGGCACGTGAATTCTTCTATTGCCCTGAGTTTACGGGCTTTAATCTGGATGACAGTGATTATGTCACAAGGCTTTACAAAACGTTTATGGGAAGGGAGCCTGAAGATGACGGCCTTTCTTACTGGCTTCAAGAGCTCGAAAACGGAATGACCAGAGATCAGGTATTCGATTTCTTCTCAGGCTGCACCGAGTTTACGGATATCTGCAAAGAATACGGTATCTTACGCTGATATATGCTTATTTCAACTCACGGATCCTTTTTGTGGTGTAAAACGACAATGAAGTGTGTTAAAAACGTGAAAAATATGGGTGTTTTCTTAATTGACAAACAACTTGTTCCGTAATTATAATTTTTTTATTTGAAATAAAGGTATACGGAGGACTATTCATGGGACTTACTATTTCTCAGAAGATCATTAAGGATCACCTTTTGTCAGGTGAGATGAAGGCAGGAGAGGAAGTATCCATCAGGATCGACCAGACTCTTACACAGGATTCGACCGGTACAATGGCTTATCTGCAGTTTGAGGCGATCGGTGTCCCTCAGGTCAAGACAAAGCTTTCCGTGGCATATATCGACCACAACACGATCCAGTCCGGCTTCGAGAATGCCGACGATCATAAGTACATCCAGACAGTTACAAGTAAGCACGGTATCAGGTTCTCCAGACCCGGTAACGGTGTCTGCCATCAGGTTCATATCGAGAGATTCGGTGTGCCTGGAATGACACTCCTCGGATCTGACTCTCATACTCCTACATGCGGCGGTATCGGTATGCTCGCCATAGGTGCCGGCGGACTTGATGTTGCAGTTGCAATGGGTGGCGGCCCTTACTTCATCACAATGCCTAAGATGGTAAGAGTCAATCTCGTAAATAAGCTTGCTCCTTGGGCAACAGCCAAGGATATCATCCTTGAAGTACTCCGTATCTTCACGGTCAAGGGCGGCGTAGGCAAGATCTTCGAATATGCAGGTGAAGGAGTTAAGACTCTCTCGGTTCCTGAAAGAGCAACCATCACCAACATGGGTGCCGAGCTCGGTGCCACGACATCGATCTTCCCGTCTGACGAAGTAACCAAGGCCTTCCTTACAGCTCAGGACAGGGCAGACGTATGGACAGAACTCAAGGCTGACGAAGATGCCGTTTATGACGAAGAGATAACTATCGATCTTGCAGCATTAAAGCCGTTGATCGCTAAGCCTCACATGCCTGATCTCGTAGTTCCTGTATCTGAGATCGCAGGTCTTAAGGTTGACCAGGTATGTATAGGTTCCTGTACGAACTCTTCTTTATACGACATGCTCAAGGTTGCTGCTATCCTTAAGGGTAAGACAGTTCATCCGGATGTATCTCTCGTTATCGCTCCGGGTTCCAAGCAGGTATTCAATATGCTCGCCGAGTGCGGTGCTCTCGCTGACATGATCGCAGCAGGTGCCCGTATCCTCGAGTGTGCCTGCGGTCCTTGTATCGGAATGGGTCAGTCTCCTAAGACAAATGCCGTATCACTTCGTACAAATAACAGAAATTTCTATGCAAGAAGCGGAACCGCTTCCGCTTCCATTTACCTCGTAAGCCCTGAGGTAGCTGCAGTCGCAGCTGTCATGGGTGTTGTAACGGATCCTTGTGACTTCGGTGAACCTCCGGTAGTTACTATGCCTTCGAGCTTCAAGGTCAATGACAACATGGTGATCATGCCTTCTTCCACACCTGATGAGGTCGAAGTCGTAAGAGGACCGAACATCAAGCCGTTCCCTGTAAATACGGCTCTTAAGGACGAAGTAGACGGCAAAGTACTCGTATGTCTCGAAGACAACATCACGACAGACCACATCATGCCTTCGAACAGTAAGCTCCTTCCGTTCAGATCCAATGTTCCTTATCTTGCGGATTTCTGTCTTACTCCTTCCGATCCTGACTTCCCGGCACGTGCCAAGGAGAATCACGGCGGATTTATCGTCGGCGGACAGAACTATGGTCAGGGATCTTCCCGTGAGCATGCAGCTCTTGCTCCTTTGCAGCTCGGCGTTAAGGGTGTTATCGCAAAGTCCTTTGCACGTATCCATATGGCAAACCTCATCAATAACGGAATCCTTCCTTTGACATTTGCCGATGAAGCTGACTACGACAAGCTCGGACTTCTTGATGAACTCAAGATCGAGAATGCAAGAGATCAGGTCAAGGCTGCCGTTAACGGATCCAAGGTAACTGTTAAGAACGTTACCAAGGGTACTACAATCGAGTGTAACCTTGCGATCTCCGAGCGTCAGGCAGGAATGCTCCTTGCAGGCGGTCTTTTGAACTTCACAAGGGAACAGGCTTAATCTTCTACCAGGAAAAGAGGAAAACAAATTGCTTACGCAAGATGAAAAGATATCAGAATTAAAGACCATCACTTCTACGGTCTCTTCCAGAGCCAAGATCAATCCTGAGCTCTATAACAAGTACAATGTTAAGCGCGGTCTGAGAAATAATGACGGTACCGGTGTGCTTGTAGGTCTTACCGAAGTCGGTGAGGTAATGAGCTATATCCTGGATGATGCCGAGAGAGTCCCTGTAGAGGGAAAGCTCTTTTACAGAGGATATGACGTAAAGGAACTCGTCAAGGGCTTTTACGGCAAAGGACGTTTCGGATATGAGGAGATCGCATTCCTCCTTATTACCGGCGAACTTCCGACTGAAGAGGAATATAAGAAGTTTACAAGTCTTCTTCAAAGCTGCAGGGATCTTCCGGAGAACTTTACCGAGGATATGATCCTTAAGGCACCGAGCCCGGATATCATGAATAAGCTCGCAAGAACGGTTCTTGCGCTCTATACATATGATCCTGATCCGGATTCCGTCAAGGTTGATAACGTGGTCCGCCAGTGTATCGAACTTATCGCGAGATTCCCGGTCCTTATCTCATATGCCTATATGGCACGACGTCATTATATCGACGGAAAGAGCCTTTATATCAGAAAGCCCAATCCCGAGTATTCAACGGCCGAGAATATCCTTTATCTTATTCGAAAAGACGGAAAGTTCACGGATCTTGAAGCCAAGATACTCGATCTTTGCCTTGTACTTCATGCAGAGCACGGCGGCGGTAATAATTCGTCGTTCGTAACTCATGCCGTATCTTCCACAGGCGCTGATACTTATGCCGTTATAGCGGCTGCGATCGGTTCCCTTAAGGGACCTCAGCACGGTGGAGCAAGCAACAAGGCATATCTCATGATGCAGGATATGATGGCTAACATCACTGACTATAAGGATGAGAGCCAGGTATATGACTATCTTGCAAGGATCATCCGTAAAGATGCTTTTGATAAGTCAGGACTGATCTATGGTATCGGACATGCCGTATATACTCTTTCAGATCCTAGAACAAAGACTCTTTGCGAGTATGCAAGGGAATTGTCAGTCAAAACAGGCAAGGAAGATGTATTTGATCTTTATCAGATGGTTGAGAGGATCGCTCCGAAGGTCTTTGCCGATATCAAGAAGTCAGACAAGATCGTCTGTGCAAATGTCGATTTCTATGCCGGCTTTATTTATTCGATGCTCGGTATACCTCCGGTACTCTTTATCCCTCTTTTTGCTTGTGCAAGAGTTGCAGGATGGAGTGCTCACAGGATAGAAGAGCTTATATCAGGCGGAAGGATCATGAGACCTGCTTATAAGTGCGTTAACAAGAGACGTCCTTATATAGAGATGAGCGACAGATAGATTAAAAGATAATCAGATAAAATAACAGGACGGCCCGGTTGGACCGTCCTGTCTTTTGTTTTAAGGTCTTTATAGTTAGTTCTCAGTTGTTTCTTCTGTTTCAGCTGATCCATTTGAAGAAGTATCGATAAGTATTGAGCTTAATGCATCAGAACCTACAACTGTCGTAGGGAGCTTGCCGTCCCATGTGTCATAGTATCTGTTCTGAAGTACCTCAACGGTGATGGAATCGCTGATAGTCTTGTTTGAATCTGCCTCAGCCTTTGCAGCTATAACCTTTGCATCAGCCTTTGCCTGAGCATTTGTTTTTGTTACTGTTGCATCAGCTTCAGCTTTCTCGATGTTCTTCTTGTTTTCGATCTGCTGTGTCTCATAGTCGATCTGAGCCTGCTGCTTCTTGGCGATCTTCTCATCATACTCTGCGTCAAATGAAGCATCATTGATGACTACCTTGTTGACATATACAACTTCAGGACCGTATTTCTCATCAATAGACTTCTGGATATTATCCTTGGCCTTAGGCTCGAGGATGCTTCTGTTAGTACAGTCGACAGGAGATAATGTCTTTGATGTTGTCTTGATAGCGGAAGCTACGAGAGACTCATTAACAAGGCCCGCCTCATAGTTCGTTACATTGGCGTAGATCCAGGCTGACTTCTCGGGATTGATCTGATATGTTACCGTGATGCCCTTGAAGATCACCGTGTTACGCTCGCTTGTCTCAGATGAGATGGAATTCTCGTTGAACTTGATGTCCTGCTGCTTGTTATTTACGAGAACTATCTCCTGGATAAAAGGAGCGTGGAAGTTAAAGCCGTTATTGAGTGTTCTCTGATCCACCTGACCGAATGTAACTCTGACACCCGTATATCCTGTAGGTATGATCGTAAACGACATCGAGAAGATAAGACATGCGGCACCGAGAACAAATAATATGATCGTGCTTAAATTCCCGGCAGGTGCCTTCTGAGCATTTACGACTCCGTTTTTGGATTTCTTCATGAGCTTTCTGACTGTCAGGAAGATACCGAGTCCTACTAATACAAGACCTGCAAAAATAAAAATACCGTTCAACATTTTTCTGTTCCTCCTTGTTTTCAAGAATGAAGTATATCATTCCGGCAGAAGGAATAATACAGATCCCAAGCGTAATGCAGGCAGCTATTTGCAGTACGGATTGCAAAAAGAAAACCCCGAAGCATCTGCTTCGAGGTTAGTGGTGACCCCAACGAGAATCGAACTCGTGATTGCGCCTTGAGAGGGCGCCGTCTTAGCCGCTTGACCATGGGGCCTTAATCACGCCTGTAAATATTAGCATACGATTTTTAGAATAGCAAGGAGTTTTTTTTGCAAATATTTGATATACAGAGGTTTGAATTTAATTATAATATGGTAGACTTATTACATAAAAGAACATAAATTCGTTTTTGAGAGAAGCCGTATGGATAATTATATAAAGATAAGGGGTGCCAGAGAGCACAACCTTAAGAACATCGACGTGGATATACCCCGTGACAAGCTTGTCGTACTGACCGGTCTTTCAGGCTCGGGCAAGAGTTCACTTGCGTTTGACACGATCTATGCCGAAGGCCAGAGAAGATATGTAGAGTCTTTGTCTTCATATGCCCGTATGTTCTTAGGCCAGATGGAAAAGCCGGATGTCGATAAGATAGACGGTCTTTCTCCGTCGATCTCGATCGATCAGAAGACAACGAGCAAGAACCCCAGGTCAACTGTCGGAACAGTTACCGAGATATATGATTATCTGAGACTTCTATATGCCAGAGTCGGCCAGCCGGTATGCTGGAAGTGCGGTAAACCCATCAAGTCACAGACGATAGACCAGATCATTAATAAGCTCTATGAGTATCCTCTCGGTACGAGGATGATCGTTATGGCTCCTGTCGTAAGAGGAAGGAAAGGCGAATTCGTCAAGCAGCTTGAGGATTACAGGAAGTCGGGCTATGTAAGAGCAAGGATCGACGGTTCCATGTATGAGCTTGATGAAGAGATAGAGCTCGATAAGAACAGGAAGCATGAGATCGACGTTGTTATCGACAGGATCGTTCTTAAGGAAGAATCGATATCCAGGCTTACCGATTCATGCGAACAGGCTCTTAAGCTCTCTGACGGTATCCTTAATGTCGAGGTTCAGGTCGTAAAGGAAACAGCCGAAGGCGAGAGGGAATATGAAGTTAAGGAAGATTTCTTCTCTCAGAGACTGTCATGTCCTGATTGCGGCATCTCTTACGGTGAAATATCTCCCAGGATGTTCTCTTTTAATAATCCGTATGGAGCATGTCCCGAGTGCGCAGGTCTCGGAGTCCTTACTAATGTCGATCCCGAACTTTGCATTACTGATCCCAAGCTCAGCCTGAATGAGGGAGCCGTAAGGACTGCCGGCTGGAATTTTGATGA
Source organism: Clostridiales bacterium (assembly GCA_024691135.1). Classification (GTDB taxonomy): domain Bacteria; phylum Bacillota; class Clostridia; order Saccharofermentanales; family Saccharofermentanaceae; genus Saccharofermentans. The sequence continues at coordinate 14,009 of JAILNZ010000021.1, read as the reverse complement.
CCCAAAGAGCTGGGGAAGGGGCTTTATAGTCGCTCTTTCCGAGAGATACGGTTTCTCCCTTGATACTCCGTATTATAAGCTTCCCAAAAAGATACAGGATATCATCATGTACGGAAACGGCGGGGAAAAGCTCAAGATAGATACCAGTAACAGTATCTACAGAAGAGATAATGATTATTATTCCTCCTGGGAGGGAGTCGTCCCAAGTGTTATGAGGAGATACAGGGAAGCCGGTTCGGAAGATATGAAGGCTAACTATGAGCAGTATATGAGTATCTGCGTCTGTCCTTCATGTAACGGTACCAGACTTAAGAAGGAGAGCCTGTCGATCCTGATAAACAAGACCAACATAAGCCAGCTTACCGACAGATCGGTTACTGAAGCGAGAACATTTTTAAGGAAACTTACATTCTCGCAGCGTAAGACCGTGATAGCAGAGCCCATCTTAAGGGAGATCGATAACAGGCTTACATTTCTCTGCGATGTCGGACTTGATTATATGACATTAAGCAGACCGGCTTCCACATTATCCGGAGGAGAGGCTCAGAGGATCAGGCTCGCAACTCAGATCGGTTCCGGTCTTAAGGGAGTCCTTTATATTCTTGACGAGCCTTCTATCGGACTTCATCAGAGAGACAACAATAAGCTTCTCTCTACTCTTAATAAACTTAAGGATCTCGGCAATTCCGTTTTGGTGGTCGAGCATGACGAAGATACGATGAGAGCGGCTGATACCATAATAGATGTTGGTCCGGGAGCAGGCATCAACGGCGGTGAGATCGTTGCTATCGGAAACGCGAAGCAGATCGAGAAGAATAAGTCATCCATTACAGGTGACTACTTAAGCGGAAGGAAGTTTATTCCGGTTCCTCTCGACAGAAGGACTCCGAAGGGGAAATTTCTTAAGGTCAGGGGCGCTTGTGCCAATAATCTCAAGGATATGGATGTTGATATCCCGCTCGGCCTTTTTACCTGTATCACAGGTGTATCGGGGTCGGGCAAGAGTTCTCTTATCAATTCGACACTTGTACCTGTTCTCGAAAACAAGCTTAACGGCGCGAGAAAGCGTAAGGTCAAGTGCAAGGATATCTCGGGTTACAGCGATCTCGATAAGATAATCGTTATCGATCAGTCGCCTATAGGAAGGACTCCGAGGAGTAATCCTGCTACTTATATCGGTGTTTTCGATATGATAAGGGAATTATATGCGAATACACCTGACAGTAAGCAGAGGGGATATAAAAACGGCCGGTTCAGCTTTAACGTCAAGGGCGGACGATGCGAAGCCTGTTCCGGTGACGGTGTTATCAAGATCGAGATGCACTTCCTTCCTGATGTTTATGTCAAGTGCGATGTCTGTAAGGGTAAGAGATATAACCGCGAGACATTGGAAGTAAAATACAAGGGTAAGAATATATCTGATGTGCTCAATATGTCGGTGGATGAAGCTTGTGAATTCTTCTCGAATATTCCCAAGATTTACCACAAAGTAAGGACCCTTAAGGATGTCGGTTTGGGATATATTAAATTAGGTCAACCTTCAACGCAGCTTTCAGGCGGTGAGGCTCAGAGGATCAAGCTTTCCGCGGAACTGTCAAGAAGATCGACGGGTAAGACGCTCTACGTCCTTGACGAGCCTACGACAGGCCTTCACATGGCTGACGTCCATAAGCTTGTTGACATTTTGGAGCGCCTCACACAAAATAATAATACTGTCGTGGTCATCGAGCATAATCTCGATGTTATCAAGACATGTGACTATGTCATAGATCTCGGACCTGAAAGCGGTGACAGAGGCGGTATGGTTATCGCAACGGGTACTCCGGAACAGATCTGCGAGGTTGAGGCTTCATATACAGGCAAATTTTTGAAGCCGCTTCTTGACAGAGCAAGAGTCAAGGAGCAATATACAACTCTTGAGGCATTGATTGATATGGATAGGTTGGAAGAAGATGCATTAGAGATCGCGACCGGGCCTAAGCCGCGACGTAAAGTAAAAGAAAGTGGAGTATAGATATAATGTCAATTTGTACTAAGTGTAAAAAGCGTGTAGCCATTGTCTTCACGAGCCGTTACGAGAACGGCGAGAGGATAGATGAGGGTTACTGCATCAAATGTGCTTATGAATCCGGATTAAGCGGCATAAGCGATATGTTCAAGGCCGCCGGGATAACGGACGATAACATCGATGAGATGAGTGACCGTGTCGAGAATATGTTAGGCGGTGCGGGCGGACCGTCCGATCCTGCCGATTTTTTCAAGACGATACTTAATAACGGTGATCTCGATATTCCTTTTGATGATGATGAGCCATATGAATTCGATGAGGACAGTTCGAATACCGGTGTGGTAGATAAGCTTCCGGACAGAGATGATGCTTCTGACGGGGCAAAGGGTCCTTATAACAAGAATAACGGCAGGAAAAAGAAACTCAAGTTCCTGAATGAATTCGGAACCGATCTTACCGAGCGTGCCGCTGAAGGTAAGATCGACAGGATCCTCGGAAGAGACAAGGAGATCGACAGAGTAGTTCAGATCTTAAACAGGAGGACCAAGAACAATCCTGTTCTTATCGGTGCTCCGGGTGTAGGTAAGACTGCAGTCGCTCAAGGTCTTGCGCTTAAGATCGTTGAAGGCAAGGTTCCTGAGAAACTTCTTTCCATGAGAGTATGGCAGCTTGACCTTCCTGCCATGGTAGCTGGTACCCAGTTCAGAGGCCAGTTCGAGAGCCGTATCAAGGGAGTTATCAATGAAGCTATGCGCGAAGAGAATGTTATTCTCGTCATAGATGAACTTCATACGATAATGGGTGCAGGTGATGCCGAAGGTTCCACAAATGCAGCCAATATCTTGAAGCCTGCTCTTGCAAGAGGAGAACTCCGTATTCTAGGTTCGACAACGACAGCCGAGTACAGGAAGATCGAGAAGGATTCCGCTCTTGAGCGCCGTTTCCAGAAGGTAATGCTCGACGAGCCTTCCGTCGAAGTTGCGATCGAGATACTCAAGGGTATCAAGGATTACTACGAGAAGCATCATAATGTTACTTATTCCGACGAGGTTATCGAATTCGCCGTTAAGGCATCGAAGAGATATATAACAGACAGATATCTTCCTGATAAGGCGATCGACCTTATCGATGAAGCAGGTTCAAGAGCAAATCTCGAGAACATCAAGCTCGTTAAGCTCGCTAAGACCGAAAAAGAGCTCAGGATTGCAGAACGTGAATATTTGACATATTCCGATAACCTCTCCGAGCTTCCTCCGGAAGAGCAGGAGAAGGGCTTTGCAAAGATGGCTGAGCTCAAAGCCAGACTTGATAAGCTTCAGAAGGAATATGATGCGCTCAATACGGATATCAAACCTGATCCTATTCAGATCGAAGATATCGCAAGAGTAATAGAGATGTGGACGGGAATCCCGCTGAAGTCAATTTCAGAGACGGAGACGGATAAGCTAGTTCATCTTGAAGAGAGACTTCATAAGCGTGTCATCGGTCAGGACAGCGCAGTAAGTGCAGTTGCCCGTGCCGTACGCCGTAACAGATCGGGATTTACCAAGAAGCATAAGCCTGCGTCCTTCATCTTTGTAGGACCTACGGGTGTCGGTAAGACGGAACTTGTAAAAGCTCTTGCTGAAGTAATGTTTGACAGCGAAGAGGCACTCATAAGGATCGATATGTCAGAATATATGGAAGCTCATTCCGTAAGTAAGATGATCGGTTCGCCTCCGGGTTATGTCGGACATGAGGATTCGGGACAACTTACCGAGCAGGTAAGGAGAAAGCCTTATTCCGTAATACTTTTCGATGAGATCGAAAAAGCGCATCCGGATGTCTTTAATCTGCTGCTGCAGCTCCTTGACGAAGGCAGGCTTACAGACAGCCACGGACTTCATGTCAACTTCGAGAATACTATAATCATCATGACCTCTAACGCGGGCAACTCGTCAAAGGCCAATACCATCGGATTCTTCAGCGGTACGAGGGAGGCTCTTGAGAGCAGGGTAAATACGGCTCTCAAGGAGACATTCAGGCCTGAGTTCCTGAACCGTGTCGATGAGACGGTCATCTTCAACGAACTTACGCAGGAAGAGATCAGGAGTATTACTGATATCATGATGAAGGAAGTTTTCGAGTCGCTTAAGGAAAAGAATATCGAAGCGAAGATCACATCCAAGGCATCTGATGAACTTGCCAGACTCGGATATGATCCTAAGTACGGAGCAAGGCCTCTTCGTAAGGTCATCAGGACCAAGATCGAGGACCGTCTGGCGGATATGTTCCTTGAAGGCAAGCTCAAAGGCTGTAAGAGCCTCAAGATCGACTTTAAGAAAGATGAATTTGTCTTTGATATAGTCGAGAGCGAGGAAGCGCTGATGATGGTGGTTCCCGAAAAGAAAGCAAAATAAAAACAGGGATGACGGTCAAATGAACGTCATCCCTTTTAAAATATCCCGAAACTTAAAGATCAGCTCCTGTAGCTTCCGTTGATCTTTACATAATCATATGAGAAGTCGCAGGTGAACATCCTGTCTTCATAGGTGCCCGCATTAAGATCCACGGTAACTTCGATATCGTGCTGAGAAAGGATCTTGGCAGCCGCTTCCTCATCGGTTATCGTGGCATCCCCGTTTTCGCAGACCTTAAGATCTCCTACGTACATATCGAGCTTGTCAGGATCAAAAGAAGCTCCCGAGTAGCCAGCTGCCGTTATGAAACGTCCGAAATTGGCATCTTCACCGAATATGGCAGTCTTGCAGAGAGGGGAACGTGCGATCGCGGTTACAACGAGCTTTGCGTCGTTTTCTGTTGCTGCGCCCTTGACCTTGACTTCAAGAAGCTTGGTCGCGCCTTCACCGTCACAGGCGATCATCCTTGCAAGGTCAGTAGAGAGCTGTTCGAGAGTTGAATAGAAGATATCATGATCTTCGCTTCCTTCAGTGATCTCAACACCGCTTTCGCCGTTTGCAAAGACCATTACGGAATCGCATACGGAAGTATCACCGTCGACACTTACGCGGTTGAATGTGTGAGATACGGCGTTCTTGAGCATCTTGTCTAAAACTGCCTTTTCGATCTTTGCATCAGTGGTGAAAACACAGATCATGGTGGCGAGATTGGGATGGATCATGCCGGATCCTTTTGCCATGGCTGCAATTGTTACTTCCTTGCCGTTTTGAAGAGTGATCTTTGCTGCTACTTCCTTGGGAACCGTATCGGTTGTCATCATGGCAAGTTCAGCGTTATGAGCTGATGCCTCGTCCTCGCTTAAAGATGAGACGAGTTCAGGAACGTGGGAGATCATCTTTTCCACAGGAAGCCTGATTCCGATAACGCCTGTTGAAGCGGTCAAAACCTCTGATGAGGATATATTAAGCTCTTTTGCGATCGCCAAAGCGATCTTTTCAGCATCTTTTTCGCCTTCAGGACCTACGCATGCATTTGCATTTTTGGCGTTGATTGCGATAGCATGCTTTTTCTCACCGTTATCTATAAGTTTGATCGATCTTTGAAGAGAATGACCCTTTACAAGATTCGAAGTATAGACGCCGCTCACTGTAGCAGGAGTCTTGGAATAAACCAGAGCAAAGTCGAGTTTGCCTTCGCCCTTCAGATCGGCGCATACGCCGGAAGCCATAAATCCCTTAGGCATTGTTATATATAAACTGTCCATATAAGTCTCCTTGGTTTCTTTATCATAGTGATTTTACGCTCGTTCCCTCTTTATGGCAACGTTTTGTATTTATTGGCTTAAAACCCGCAGAAGAGGGGGGGCGATGGCAGTAAATTCTTTCTTGACTTTATCGGGTACTACTAATATAATTCTTCGTGCTGGGTTAATGTGCTTATATATGGTGGGATTAGTTCAGTTGGTTAGAGCGCTAGTTTGTGGCACTAGAAATCATGGGTTCGAATCCCATATCCCACCCCATTTTTTCTTTTTATAATTTAATCGGCACTGAGCCTACAACATTGGGGTGTCGCCAAGTGGTAAGGCACGGGTCTTTGACTCCCGCACCGTAGGTTCAATTCCTGCCACCCCAGCCATTTGGTTCACTAGCTCAGTCGGTAGAGCACTTGACTTTTAATCAAGGGGTCTGGGGTTCGAACCCCCAGTGAGCCACCAAGCTGTCCCGCATATTGCGGGACAGTTTTTATTTGTGTAAAATCTTTTGAGAGGAAGATCCGGAGGGTGTGTATGAGCTATACGATCAATTACAGACATGAAAGAGACGAGATCTTTTCCATAGAGACCGACAGGCTGAGGCTTTCAGTACTTAAAAAGAGCGCCGCTCCTAAGGTTTGCGAATATTATGTAAGGAATAAGGATTTCCATAAAAGATGGGCTCAGACACAGCCTGACTCCTATTTCAGCGTCAAGGCACAGAAGGAATACCTGAGAAGCGATTCCTATCTTTATTACGATGACAGGCTCCTGCCGTTCTTTATTTTCGAGAAGGGGGATACGCAAAAGATCATAGGAAGGGTATCCCTGTTCAATATCGTAAGAGGCGGTATGCAAAGTGCGGCCCTGGGATATCATCAGGATGAGAAAGCCTGCGGCAAGGGATATATGACGGAGGCTGTCCAGGCAATAACGGAGTACGGATTTAAGGAACTTAATCTTCACAGGATCGAGGCATTTATTCTTCCTTCAAATGACAGTTCGCTAAGGCTTATAAGACGTAGCGGATTCAGGGAGGAAGGGCTTCGGAAATCATATATGCATATCAACGGAAAGTGGGAAGATCACTTGAGTTTTGCGCTTTTTGAGGAAAATCTGAAAGAATTAAAAAAATAACGTCAAAAAGTGAAAAAGTAGTTTAAAATAGAAAAAGTATGAGATAATAACCATATAAAACGACGGAGGTGTCTCTATGAAGCGTTCTTCTATCATTTTAAAAATCGGTTCTGCGGCTGTGGTTATGGCAATGGTATTCTCGCTTACGGCATGCGGTAAATCGAAGTCAAGTGCGAAGACGACAGCTACTACGGAAGCGGCAGAGACAACTCCTGCACCTACTACACAGGCAACGACAACAGTTCCCACATATTCAGGTCCTATGACGAACGATCAGGCGGTCGACTGGGAGGAGGCTGAGCTTGAAGGCGGAGCCACAGTCAAGGTCGTTAAGTGTACGGAAGACTATATCAATGTACGTAAGGGACCGGGTACGAATTATGAGGTAGTTGCAAAGCTTGCCGATAATATGCAGGTCATCGTGGTCGCCAAGACGGATTCAGGCTGGTATAAGACTCAGGACGGATTTTACGTATCCGGAGATCTTCTCGCTACTTCCTGATCTGTTGAGTTTTTTTCAAAAAAGTTCTAGACAATTTTTGACGTGTGTTGTAAGATACTTAGGCGTTTGACACACGTCATTATTTTGCGGGTGTAGTTCAATGGTAGAACTCCAGCCTTCCAAGCTGATCACGTGGGTTCGATTCCCATCACCCGCTCCACTATTTGGGTCTATAGCTCAGTTGGATAGAGCAACAGCCTTCTAAGCTGTGGGTCGGAGGTTCGAGTCCCCCTAGGCTCGCCAGATCAAAAGGTAGAGTCCTTGCAAAGGGGCTCTTTTTTTATGGAAAACAGACGCATTTGTCCGTTGATATTCCGGATTTATTGGTATAATTATTTTATGCTTATTTAAGGGGGTAACTATGGCTAGGAAACCTGAATACGGCAATGACAGTATTTCAATGCTCAAAGGTGCCGACAGAGTCAGAAAAAAGCCGCAGGTAATATTCGGTTCGGATAATCTTGAAGGATGTATACATTCCTTCTTTGAGATCTTGTCTAATTCTATCGATGAGGCTCGTGAGGGCTACGGTGACAAGATCATAGTAACAAGGGGAAAGGACGGCTCATTGACCGTAGAGGACTTCGGAAGAGGTATCCCTCTCGATTACAATGTCAAGGAGCAGAGATTCAACTGGGAACTCGTTTACTGCGAGCTTTATGCAGGCGGTAAATACGATAAGAACTCGGGGCAGGGAAGTTATGAATATTCACTTGGCCTTAACGGTCTCGGCGCCTGTGCGACCCAGTATGCTTCGGAGTATTTTGACGTAACCGTTTTCCGTGACAAGACAAAGTACACTCTTCATTTTAAAAAAGGTGAGGTAATCGGTGAACCGGGTCAGGAACTTATCAAAGAGACATACAGGTTTTTAAGGACAGGTACTATCCAGCACTGGAAGCCGGACAGTGAAGTATTCACGGAGACAGTCATTCCGATCGAAGCTTTCAAGGACATAATAAAGAAGCAGGCCATCGTCAATAACGGTGTCGAATTTATCCTTATAGATGAAGCGACGGGAGAAGAGTTCAGCTACAAGTATCCTGAAGGTATCATGGGATACTGTGAGGAACTTAACAATATGCAGGGTTTTACGGAGCCTTTTAAGTTCGACGGTGAAGGCAAGGGACGTGATGCCGCTGACCGTGACGAATATAAGGTCAAGGCAGAGGTCGTATTCTGCTTCAATAATGAGGTCAATGTAGTCGAATATTTCCATAATTCAAGTTTTCTGGAATACGGCGGATCTCCGGATAAGGCCGTAAGGAGCGCTTTTGTTTCCGAGATCGATAAGCAGATCAAGGACCGCGACAAGTATAAGGCCAATGAGAGCAAGATCACGTTCCAGGATGTGGTCGATTCCCTGATCCTTATATCGAGCACTTTTTCTACACAGACTTCTTATGAGAATCAGACCAAGAAGGCTATCAATAACAAGTTCGTACAGGAATTCATGACGAATCTCATAAGACAGAAGCTCGAGATCTGGTTTATCGAAAACAAGGCTTTGGGTGACAAGGTCGTCGAGCAGATCCTGGCAAATAAACGTGCCCGCGAAAATGCCGAGAAGAACCGTGTTGCAGCACGTAAGAAGGTATTAGGTGCAGTCGATAACATAAATAACAAGATCAAGAAGTTTGTTGACTGCGATTCCAAGGATACTTCCATAAGAGAGCTCTATATAGTCGAGGGCGATTCCGCAGCAGGTTCCGTCATCCAGGCGAGAAGCTCGGAGTTCCAGGCTGTTATGCCTGTAAGAGGTAAGATATTAAACTGCCTTAAGGCAAGTTATGCCGATATCCTCAAAAGCGAGATCATTACCGACCTCATCAAGGTATTGGGCTGCGGAATTGAGATACAGGGCAAGCATTCCAAGGACTTAAGCAGTTTCAATATCGATCTTCTGAGATGGAACAAGATCATAATCTGTACCGATGCCGATGTTGACGGTTATCAGATCAGGACACTGATCCTTGCCATGATCTACAGGCTTTGTCCGAAGCTCATTGAGGAAGGATATGTATATGTCGCCGAGTCGCCTCTTTTCGAGATAACACTTAAGAAAAAGGGCAAAAAGGACGAAGATAAAGAAGAGATATTCTTCGCATATAACGAGAAGGAAAAGGCCGAGATCGTTGAAAAGTACGGCATCGGGAACTTAAAGCTCATGAGATCAAAAGGTCTCGGTGAGAATGAAGCTGATATGATGAGTCTTACTACCATGAGTCCCAAGACCAGAAGGCTCATCAAGATCTGTCCGGAAGATGCCGAGAAGACGGCCGAAGTATTCGAGCTTCTGCTGGGAGACAATCTTCAGGGAAGGAAACAGCATATCGAGGAAGACGGACATCTGTATCTTGATATGCTCGATATCGGTTGATAAGAGGGAATTATGGCTAAGAAGAAGAAAGAAGAGATTATCGATTTGACTCCTGATATGCCGGCTGTTGACCAGCCGATTACGGAGATGCTCGAACAGAACTATATGCCGTATGCGATGAGCGTTATCGTATCGCGTGCGATCCCTGAGATCGACGGTTTTAAGCCGTCCCACAGGAAGCTTCTCTATACGATGTATAAGATGGGACTTCTTACGAAGGACAGGACGAAGTCGGCTAATGCGGTAGGTCAGACAATGAGGCTTAATCCTCACGGTGATTCCGCCATTTATGAGACCATGGTCCGTCTTACGAGAGGGAATGCCGCTTTGCTTCATCCTTACGTCGATTCAAAGGGTAACTTCGGTAAGCAGTATTCCAGGGATATGGCATATGCCGCATCAAGGTATACGGAAGTCAAGCTCGAGAAGTTCTGTGAACTGATCTTTGACGGTATAGATAAGGATGCCGTTGATTTTATTGATAACTACGACGGCACGATGAAAGAGCCGGTGCTCTTGCCTGCTGCTTTCCCGTCTATTCTCGTTAACAGTAATATGGGTATCGCCGTAGGTATGGCGTCAAATATCTGTTCCTTTAACCTGAGGGAAGTCTGTGAAGCCACTATAGCTCATATGAAGGATCCGTCGGCAGATCTTCTTGATATCATGCCTGCACCTGATTTTTCGGGAGGCGGACAGATCCTTTACGATATGAAATCGATGAAGGAGATCTATGATACAGGCCGCGGATCTGTAAGGATCAGGGCAAAATACCGTATCGATCCGAAGAAGAATGCGATCGAGATATATGAGATCCCTTATACGACGACGTGTGAAGCTATAATCGACGAGATCTGCGAGCTCGTTAAGCAGGGCAAGATCAAGGAGATCAGTGATATAAGGAACTCCACCGATATAAAGGGTCTTAAGATCGTTATCGAATGTAAGAGAGGAACGGATCATGATTCCCTCATGACTAAGCTTTTTAAGTTTACGAAGCTCGAATCGCCTTTCTCTTGTAACTTTAACGTTCTTATCAATGGTTCGCCTAAGGTTCTAGGTGTTTACGGCCTTATGGATGAGTGGCTCAACTGGAGAAGAGAGTGCGTAAAGCGTGAGACTTCATTTGACCTCGGTAAGAAGAAGGAAAAGCTCCATCTCCTGGAAGGTCTTTCCAAGATACTCCTTGATATCGATAAGGCAATTGCGATAATCAGGAATACCGAACGTGAAGAGGATGTTGTTCCGAACTTGATGAAGGGTTTTGGCATCGATGAGGTCCAGGCCGAATATGTAGCAGAGATCAAGCTCCGCAACATCAACAAGGAATATATCCTTAAGAGAACGCAGGATATCGATACTCTGAAGAACGAGATTGCCGATCTCGAGGATTTCCTCGTTAAGCCTAAGAGGATCGACAGTAAGATCATTGAAGTATTAAGATCTATCGTTAAGAAATACGGTCAGGACAGAAGATCCGAAGTAGTCATGCAGGAAGAAGTCGATACATTCGTTCCGGGTCAGGAGATCGAGGATTATAACATAAGGATCATGCTTACAAAGCACGGATATCTCAAGAAGCACACGCTCGTATCACTGAGAAGTGCAGGTGAGCTCAAGACCAAGGAAGATGATGAGATCTTTATAGATCTTGAGGCTACCAACCTGAACGATATCCTTGTATTTACCGACAGATCCAACGTCTATAAGGCTAAGGCCTACGAGTTTGATGATACTAAGCCTAGCGAATACGGACATTACCTGCCGGGAACTCTTGGAATGGATGAAGGCGAGAATGTCGTATTCATAATCGTTACCAAGGATTATAAGGGCAACCTCATGATCGGATTTGAAAACGGCAAGGTTGCTTTGTTCCCGATAAGCGTCTACGAGACGAAGCAGAACAGGAAAAAGCTCATAAACGCGTTCTATGACGGATCCAAGGCCGTATCGTTCATCGTCCTTGGCGAAAACGAGAATCCTGATCTTGTAGCTCAGAGCGACATCTCAAAGGCTGCGGTATTTGAATCCAAGCTTGTTCCTCTGAAGTCGACGAGAACAACACAGGGTGTTCAGCTCCTGACATCCAAGAGAGGTTCCAAGATGATCAGCATCAGGCGTGTTGAAGAAGCATCATTTAAGGATCCTGAATATTTCAGGATCAGAAGACTTCCTGCCGTCGGTTATTTCATCAAGGATGATCTTATGATGGATAAGCAGATCAATTTAAATCTTGAAGGTATCTGATATTGAGAAAAAGCGCAACGGAAAACATTTTTGAGACAGTAAGCAGGAAGAAGCCGGTAAGTTTTATGTACCGGCTGTCCATCGGGATGTGCATTGCCGTGCTCCTGTTTTCCATTGTGGTTTTCGTATACATAAACAGATCCAAGGAGTCCGAGGCATCGATCATTCCTTCTTTTGAAACAGCTCTCAATGAAGGCAGATATGATGACGCGCTATCGATGTACCGTGAACTTCATGACAACGTCGCGGGAACTCCTGAGGAGCAGGAGAAAAATGCCGCCTTAATGACTCAGATGGAAAATATTGTTTTCGAGAAGGCTGTAACTATCGAAAACAAGATCAGATATGAGAGATATGAACTTAAGTCCGAAGACCTGAAGTTCCTGAACGGCATGGGTGAGATTACTTACTCGCACCTGTCAAACTGGCTCAATTCGCTCTGCGAGGACTTTCTTCTCGGAAATATCGAGAAGCCTGATATCACGTTCATCTTTAACGAAATAATGGTAGTCGACAATATCGAGGCCGTGGCTTCGCCTTTGTGGCGTGAAGTCGACTCGATAGAGAAGGCAAGAGGTGTCGTGCAGGCTGCCGAGAAAGACTATAACTGCGGTGATTATATAGCTGCGGTCCAGCAGTATACCGTTATACTTCAGGATTCCGAAGGATTCGTATACAATTTTGCGGACAAGAGAGTTGCCGAGATAAAGGATATCATGTATCAGCCGATGCTCGAAAAGTGCGAGCATATGCTCCTTCGCTACCAGTATTATTCCGCAGAGGAGATATTGTCCAATCTGGCGGTCATTTTCCCGGATGACATGAGGATCGCGAATGACCTGATACTTGCTACGGAGAAGACTTCCCCTGTAGTCGATTACTACGGCCCTGTCGAAGTCATATGCGTAAGACAGCTCATTGCGGATACAGAGCTTGCTTTTGAGGTCAACTACATATCGAATAACGATGATATCTATCTTACGACAAACGAGTTTTCGGAGATCCTTGAAGAACTCTATGCCAGAAACTACGTCCTTATCGATGCCGAGGCGCTCGTTGATACGAGTAATGAGGATTATCTCGTCGAGAAAGATCTGAAGGTTCCTCAGGGCAAGAAGCCTCTTATCATAATTATCGAAAACCTTGATTATTCCTTGAGAAGTTACGGAAACGGAACCTGCGAAAAGCTGGTATTAAACGATCAGGGTCAGGTATGCGGACAGTATATGAATGCATCCGGGCAGGAAGTCGTTCAAAGATCGGCTGAAGCTATAGGTATCCTTGATATGTTCGTAGAAGATCATCCTGATTTCTCGTTTAACGGAGTCAAAGGAGTTATCTCGATATGCGGATATGAATCATGCTTCGGATACGTTATAAGCGAAGACGAGATCGATGACCATAACTTTGCTCTGAATGCTATCGGAAGACCTAATGAAGACGTAACTTTGCAGGATATAGAAGCTAACAGGAATACTGTATCCATGATAGTTTCCACCCTCAAAGACACAGGCTGGCAGTTCGCATCTTCCACTTACGGAAATATCAATGCGGAGAAGTCAGATATGGAAGAGATCGTATCCGATACGGAAAAGTGGAATGAACAGATAGGTTCGGTCTTAGGTCCGGTCCATATGATTGTTTACCCGAACGGAAACTTCATAAACGGTACCGATCCGAGAGCAGAATACCTGAAGGGACTTGGTTTCAGGATTTTCTTCGGTATTGGTCCGAACCCTTATTACACATATGGAATCAACTATCTTTATTATGACAGGACGCTTATAAACGGCACAAATATGCGCAATGCCGATCTGTCAAGATTGTTTGACGTTAATAAAGTCTACGATGAGGCAAGAGTCAAGAAAATAGGATGATTTTGGCGAAAACACTTTGATTTCGCGCGCTTCTTACATATAATTAGTGTAGATTTGATACAGTTTTGAAACATTATATTTCTAATATTACTGTATAATTTTATTGTGGAGGATAAAATTATGGCAAAAACAGACAGACTCAGTCAGTATCTCGATAATGACGTTCTTCTTTGGAAAGATAAGAAGCGTTACCTAGGATTGCC
>JAILNZ010000013.1 GCA_024691135.1 Clostridiales bacterium | reverse complement strand
AAATGCCTTGATGTGCGGATCTTCCACGAAGGTAAATTCGCCGTCAAACTGTGCATCGTTCTCATGGAACCCGTGCTCATGGACGAAAATCTCGAAGTCGAATTCGCCGTTACCGTAATTGGCGTTCAGGTGATCGATATTATACTCTTCCTGGGTGGTATAGATCATGATATCCAGACCGCCGCCGTTCGGTGTAACGGTATAGGTTCCGTTTTCGCAGTAGATTTCGAACTCCATATTGGCGGGATCGTTGGAATAACGTCCATATACCTTGTAGATGCCTTCATTGCACGTAACCGTAAATGTCAGTGTCTCTCCCTGTTCATAGGAAGTTATGACGTCACTTTCAATACCTGTTACCGTGACATCTCCCGGACCATGCTTGGATACCAGATATGTTCCGTTAAAAGGAGTCGTCCAGTCATTTACTTCGATATAATAATCATTCCATTCTGAGTCTGTCTTATTCAGAGTAAATTCATAAGGATTGCTGTCGTTATCGAACGGCAACATATCGATCTTCCTGTCGGTGCCTTCTGAATACTCGACTCTTATGCCCTCTTTCACCACACCGTCTTCATAAGTGAACCTGAATGTGATCGAGTCGTGGCCTTCAAGCGTCTCAGGGCTTATGACATAACCTTCACGTGCACCGTCCCCAAATCCGATGGTGGAAACCGGGAGCGTAACAAAAGAACCGTTATCGAGCTTATACTCGACCGTCGCATCATGCGCACCGATCTCTATTCCGTCAACATTAACTATCTTTTCGAAATAAGCAAAGACGTTGTACCACTCAGGCGAATCAGATATCGTCCATGTGTACGTGCCGTCACCGTTATTAATGAGGTTTTCTTCATCATCGAAAAGGATCGTTAAATGGTCAGGGCGCTCTTCCCTGCCGTAGAATGTTTCAACCTCATTGAGATTTGTTCCGAAATCCTGAAGGATGCAGCCTTTGTCAGGAACAAATGTAATCTGCAGGACATTGCCGTCATCAAAGACATCTTTATTGAAAAGATATCTGAAGTGTCCCGGATTGTACGGATCTTCTTCTACACGTTCGCATGCCGAATCATCTGCGAAAACAATAGAGCCTCTGTCATTTGAATGGAGCTCAACGACAAAATGAGTATTGCGGTCAAATCTGAATTCATAGGCCGACCAGGAAACGAAGACTTCAAATCCCTTGCAGTCCGTAGTAAAATCAAACATTCCGCTCTCACGGTCGATATAGATATAATGCTCATCGGAAGGATCCAGATCGGAACGGTAACAGATGTCCTCTTCCTCGCCGTATTCATGTATCTCGACGATAGCGGTCGAGACATCTATTCCCTCAGGAGGATCGAGCGTGAATACTACAGGAGATCCCGGCTCGTAGTCATACATATCCCACGGCCTAAGCTTGGTCTCTCCTTCATCTGCGCCGATAGTTACACCGGCGTTATCTCTCTCGTCATAATCAACAAAGAATGTATAGTCCCTTTGATCAGGACCCGGTTCCCTGTATTCCCAGACCGTCTCGTCATCTTCGCCCGGTACGGAATAGAATTCGTATCTGTAGTCATGATACGTATCAAATTCGAAAGGTACCAGCTCACCTTCATTATTTCTGAAGAATAACGGAAGTCCTTCGAAGTTATATACGGCTCTCGGCTCTATTACGAGGTTCGCGTTACAGGCGTATGTTAAAAGTCCGTTCTCACCGAGTGAGATATCACCGTCCCAGTCAACGACCAGTTCGGCTCCGCGGTTCATGTCGTTAGGGTCGATATCATGATCATCACCGAGATGAATCTCGCCGTTAATGAGAATATGTCTTCCGAGAACAAAGCCGTTATGGAACTCTTCGTTCTCGCCGTCAAAACCGCTGACGATATTAAGGAGGACACCCTCATCTATGATGAGATTTTCCGCGATGATATCAAAATCACAGTCGAAGCTTCCTGTTATCTCATAGTTATAAGACAGAGCCCAGGACTCACTTCCGTCCTCATACATCTGATATTCGTAATCAGGTGAAAAATAGAACGCGCCTACCTCATCCGGATCAAAATCAGAACCTGTATAAGTATGGAATCTGCCGTCCGTACTGATGATCGCCATGCCCGTATATTCAAGGGAACTGTCACCTGACAGACGGAAATCGCTGAACCGGATGGAAGGGTCGGAAATAATGTTACTGTTGTTTGCAAAGAGCGTGATACCGTCATCTTCTTCGGAAGTGACATAATCACGGCAGTTGTTCATGTATTTAGCGAAAAGGCTGTAGCCTTCAGGCTGCTCATCACCGAACAGGTAATCGCCGTCGGCAGGATCAGTTCCGTCCCTCAGCCAGTACTTCACTATTACCGGATCATGTTTGATGTATTCCCAGAAAATGCCGGAATCCGGATCTTCGGAATCTACAGGTCTTGCGATAAACTCATATACTCCATGTCCGTCCTCGAATTCACAATCCTCGAATCCGCCGTTCCCGTTGTTGACCTTGAACGGGAAGCCGTCTATGGAACAGGTCGCCATGTCATCAAAAACAAGACGTGCGTTACACGCAGCCAAAAGCTGACCGCCGGAGAAAACGGAAAGATCATCAAAAACGATCAGTTCGCTCTCAATTCCATCCGCATTCCTGTCTCCGATATAGATCTCGCCGCCGATGATGACGTTTTCGGCAGTGACGTGACCGTCGTGCCATTCGTCATTCTCGGCGTCATAATAACCGATATTGAAAACGGCGCCTTCGTCGATGATCAGGTCATTGGCTGCAAACCAGTCAGTGATATCCATCTCGCCGAAGACTTCGATATTCAGTCTCTCTGCCCAGTGACCGTTTTCCTCATCGTCTTCATATATATCCGAAGTATAGAATTCCAGGAGCGAAGGAACGCTTTTGTCACCTTCATATTCAGGGAATCTGTCATCTGTATATGCGACCATCAGGCCCGTTACCGTAACATAGCACGCGCCTGACAGACGGTAATCGATATTAAGGCCCGGAGGCGTCTCGAGCGAACTGTTATTCGCAAGGATCATAAGTCCGTCATCTTCGGGTGTAATCTCGTAATTAACATAATCATCGATGAACAGACCGAAGAGAACATATTCTTTTCCGGGTTGGTCATCGCTTATGGTAATCGTTGAAATGTCCGGTCCGTCCTCTCCCGGTACCGCCCAGATCTTATCGACGGTCCCGCCGTCAGCTCTTACAAGATCCGGATAACCCACTAAAGGCGTCATCACCATACAGATGGTAATGATCACGCTCATCAATCGTCTAAAGGGTTTGCTTATCATGGCTGCGCCTCCTTCCCAATACTTCAAAAGTAAAAAACATAAATTTATTTTACTATGCGAAAAAAACCATTTCAATTGAAAAGGAAGTTGTTTAAATAATGTTCAATTTTAAGGC
Organism: Clostridiales bacterium; assembly: GCA_024691135.1. Taxonomy (GTDB): domain Bacteria; phylum Bacillota; class Clostridia; order Saccharofermentanales; family Saccharofermentanaceae; genus Saccharofermentans. Next base: position 9,116 of record JAILNZ010000013.1, on the reverse strand, counting down.
TCTTCACGTTTTCCTTGGGATTAGCATAAAGTTATGTGGCATTGAAATATAACGAACAAGAATAAAGAAGTAGTCATCGTTGCGGTAACCATAACCAACACGCTTGGCTACTTTTATCTTGTTGTTAAGGCCTTCTAGTTTACCGGTGCTTATAGGATGAGTAGCATGGGAAATCAGACCCTCCAAACGTTTCTGCTTAAGCTCAGCAAAGTGAACTAATGCATCTATGCTGCTCTCTTTTGCTGCTTCAAACCAGGATGTCCATCTGTCTCTGGCTTCCTTCGGGTCACTAAGCTCAAAGAGCCTGCACATCTCTTCCTTCATTGCGTAGCAAACAGCAAGATCGTTATGTTCTTCAAGGATTGTATTCAAAGCATACTTCCTGCTATCAGCTAGATTCTTACTGTTGGTAAGTATGGACCAGCGGGAGTTCTTAAGGGTGCTGTATGCCTTCTGTTCTTCATTGTATTCTGCCTTCAGTTTTCTTCTTATATCAGGATCAATCTCTCCATCGCGGATCTCCTTAATGTCCTTGGCCATCTCTTGATGTTTCCGGGCTTCATTAAGTCTCACGACTCCGAGGACTTCTTTGCCGAATTGCGCCTGCATATGGTACCTGTCGTAAACGATATCTACTTCTGGCATATATTCCTCTACGAGCTTGTTATAAGATGCATTCATATCCATTGCAAAAGCTTTGACGTTGCTGAGATAGTCCATATCGTATTCAAGGAAGAACTTCCTGAAATCTTCCGTTGCTCTACCTTTACCGACCCAGAGAATATCCCCTGTCTCAAGATCCATTACACAGGTTGCATAGGTATGGCCTTTATGTATAGCGAATTCATCTACTGCAAGGTATGTCGGCTTATAACCTTGTTCTTTAAGCAATCTGGCTCTTGTTTCCAATGCGTCTTCCATAACGTGAGTATGTATCTTTCGTATGGTATCCCAGTGGATGCCTGTGTATTGAGAGACGGAACTAATCGATAGTCCTAATGAAAGAAGTTCCTTTATAGCGTTTGCTGCTCTGAGTGTTACTCTGGCATCTGGATCTTTGAATCCTATATCTTCAGAGAACACCCGATTGCATTCACGACATTTATATCTGTGATACCACACCGATAGTTTTTGTTTTATGCCTGCCCATATTGGCAAATCTTTAAGTAATGTAGTGTTGTTATCGTGAACCTCGATACTATTGCTTCCACAGTAGTTACAGATTACTTCATCAGGATGTTGCTTGCTGTAAAAATCTAATACAAGCACTTTATCGTTCTTATCGAATCTATATTCTGTGCATTCAAACTGTTGGCAAGTCAGGCAAATCTTAGTATTATTCTTATTGAGGAGCATATTTCTTATCCTTTCAGTTTTTGTCTAGCAACTAAACTTTAGGATTTATATGCTCCTTTTTCAATTATCTATTTCCCAAGCTTTCCGTGAAGAACCAATTTTAAGACATAGGAAGACTTATGCTGAGAAGTGTTCCCCGTTCTCGAGATATATCCTCTGGACGCGCTTTCCCACGACGCACGTTATCTCGTAGTTTATGGTACCGAGATAAGATGCGAGTTCGTCAGCCTTCTTGTTCTTTCCGAAAATAAGAACGTTGCATTCAGAAGGTATCTTCTCCTCTGAAGGGACCGATGAAGCGTCGAGCATGCACATATCCATACAGACATTTCCGATTATGGGGAGCCTTGTGCCATTGACCTCAAGTTCAAAACTGCCGTTTCCGACACGCCTTGACAGGCCGTCGGCATAGCCGATGGAGACGGTAAGGACCCTGGTGGGCTTATCCGCTTTGAAATGTCTTCCGTAAGATACGCTGGCGCCTTCAGGCACGACCTTCTCGTGGATGATCTTGGCATACCAGGACATGACAGGGACGAGGTTGATCTCTCTTGCCGGCGGCGGGCATCCCGGAGGCATGAGGCCGTAGAGGATGATGCCTGCGCGGACCATATCGAGATGCATCTCGGGGAAACGCATGATGCCTGCGCTGTTACTTATATGACGCTTTGTAAATGTAACGCCAAGCTCCCTGAGCTGTTCGATCTGATCATTGAAACGTTTGAACTGGGCATATGTATATTCGTCATCGTTCTCGTCTGCTACCGCAAAGTGTGAGAAGACTCCGTATGTGACGATATTGGGAAGTTTGGAGATGGCTACGATATCCTCGACCGATCCCGAATCGGGCTCGGTGGAAAAACCGATCCTTCCCATTCCCGTGTCGAGCTTGATATGAACGTTGACGTTCTTACCCTGTCTGACGGCTTCTTCAGATAATATCTTTGCAGATTCGAGCGAGTATATTGCCTGGTCGATGTCATACTTTACGACATCGGAGAAACGTCTGGTGCTGGTGAAGCCCAGGATGAGGATCTTGGAGGTGATCCCTGCGTCACGGAGCTCGATCGCTTCGTCTATGGTCGCAACACAGAGGTGGTCCGCACCGTTTTCGAGAAGAGTCTTCGCGCAGATGACGGCACCGTGTCCGTACGCATCCGCCTTAACGACTGCCATGACGTCCGCAGAGGGGGAAGTCACGCGTCTTATCTCTCTTATATTGTTTTTCAGGGCATCGAGATCGATCTCGACGCAGCACCTGCTGAACATATCAGCCGTAATAGCCATTATCTCACCATCCGAGTTCTTTATATACTTGCGGGAGCGTCTCTATGACATCCGTCGGGAGCATGAAGATCTTGGTCTTGTCCGAAGAAGCGATCTTCCCCGCGCGGATATGGATCAGAACGCCCGCTCTGGCGGCATCGACGGGATCCGGGCCTGAAGCCAGAAGTCCTCCTGTCAGCCCCGCAAGGACATCTCCGGAACCGCCCTTGGCCATACCCGAGTTGTCACCGTTCATATAATAGCACTTTCCGTCGGGAGCGGTAACCATGGTATTGTGGTTTTTCAGGACCAAAACCGCACCTGTCCCTGCACAGAATGCCTTCGTTGCGATCGATATCTCATCTTCCCTGAATCTATCGTAGTCAAGGGATATATGCTCCTTTGAGAGCCTCATAAATTCGCCTACGTGAGGAGTAAGGATAACGGGTGACAGTCCCTTTTCCCTGCGGATGTCGAGTACGGAGCAGCCTAAGTGCGCAAGGATCGTAAGAGCCGACGCGTCGATCAGGAGCTTATCGCAGTTTTCGATAAGGAACAAGAGGATCTCCGTATTTCTCGGATCATCCGCATCAAGACCCGGGCCTATGACCGCAGCCGTGCTCTTCGACAGAAGGTCTGCTACGGTCCTTAAGAGATTGCCGGAAGCTTCGTAGGATGAAGTTAAGGCGCAGGGACAGTTGATCCTGACAGGGTCTAGCGCTTTTTCCGTCGACAGGAATCTCACGATCCCGACACCGGACCTTAAGGCCGAAGATACCGTAAGGACAGCTGCTCCCGTCATAAATTCGGAGCCCGCTACGACAAGAAGGCTTCCGAACGAAGTCTTGTGTCCCCTGTCGTCCCTTGGAGGAAGCAGCGTTTTAGCAACTTCAAAGTCTTCCGTCATTGCATCATACCGCCGTGAAGGAGTTCGCCGTCAGGGCCCTTCTCGTGCCGAAGCTCGTGAAGCAGCGACAGATCGAACGGTGTTTCCTGATAGACGTAATAATTGAGCCAGTTCGTGAAAAGAAGCGTTGCAGAAGATCTCCAGCGCATGATCGGCTCCTTGTTGGGATCGTCGTCCCTGAAGTAATTTTTGGGGATCTTGATGGGAAGTCCCTTCTCCAGGTCCCTGAAATATTCCTTCTTAAGAGTGTCTGTATCATATTCGGAATGACCCGTGATGAAAATCTGTCTGCCGTGAAGGTCTGATACGGCGTAGATGCCGCACTCCTCGGATTCCGACAGGATCCTTAAGTCCTTACACTTCTCGACATCCTCGCGCCTGATCTCGGTATGCCTGGAATGAGGTACGTAGAAGACATCGTCAAAACCCCTGAAGAGCTTTACGGGCCTGTTCCATGTCAGGTAATGCTCGAAGATGCCGAACACCTTCTCGTCCTTGTCATACTTCGGGATTCCGTAATGGTGGTAAAGTCCCGCCTGTGCGCCCCAGCATATATGAAGGGTCGAATAGACATGTGACTTGCTCCAGTCCATTATCTCAGTCAGTTCGTCCCAGTATTTTACTTCTTCGAAGGGCATCTGCTCGACAGGCGCGCCCGTTATGATCATTCCGTCGTAATAGAGGTCCTTGACCTCATCGAACGTCATATAGAACTTTGTAAGATATTCCTCCTCAACGTGCTTCGGCGTATAGGAAGCGGTACACAGAAGGTCGACATCGACCTGGATAGGGGAATTCGACAGCGCGCGGAGGAGCTGTGTCTCCGTCGTTGCCTTGTCAGGCATAAGATTGAGGATGATGATCCTTATGGGTCTTATGTCCTGGGAGAGGGCGCGGTCTTCCTCCATGACGAAGATGCGCTCTTTTTCGAGTATCTGCGCTGCAGGCAGATTGTTAGCTATACGTATCGGCATTTAATGCCTCCTTTTCGAAAAGTATCAGTTGTTTCCGATGAATTCGAGAAGGATGGAATCCTCAGGAACTCTCGAAGGGTCGCACTTGGGGATCTTCTCCAGGTGCTCCACAAGTTTTCTCGCGCGGCTCAATGCCTTGGACAGGTCCGCAAAAGGCTTGTTCGTATTGCTCTTCTGCATGAAGACACTCGGCTTTATGGTGTTGTTCTGAACCTGTGACAGCGATTCCTTCAGGTCATGGAGAGCCAGAGGTGCGATGATGAGGCTCTCATAGGCCAGGAATGAATTGATGTGATAAGTCGCGCTTGTAAGATAGTCGGAGTAATATGCCTCCTCCGATTTCTCGATCATCGGCCAGTAGTCGATGGTCGACAGAGCATGTGCGTCACGGTGCCTGTAGTCACGTACGATCCTTCTAAGAAGTCTTATCTCGTTACTGTCCATGAGCTTGGTGTCGCAGAATACGTTTCCGTACGGCATTATAAAGATCTTGATGCAGGAGGAGTCATCGATATTGCCCGATACCCTCTTATTGAGTCCGTGAAGTCCTTCAACGACCAGAACGCCGTTATCCGGGAGCTTTATCGCCTCCGAAGGATCACGTTCTTCAGACATACGCGTCATGAAGTTGAATCTCGGGGGACAGACCGCCTCTCCCGCCATTATGTTCTTGATATCCGCATTTGCGCGGTCGAGATCGAGCGTGTCAATGGTCTCGAAGTCCGGCCTTCCGTCGCGGTCAAAGTTCAGTGCGCTGAGCTTGTAGTAGTCATCGAGGGACAGAAATGCGGCAGGTCTTCCGCTCCTGCTAAGACCATCCGCCAGGTGCATCGTAAATGTCGTCTTGCCTGAAGATGTCGGTCCTGAGATGAATACGGCGCGGATCCCGGGATTATTGCATGCCTCGCTGATCGCAAGTCTTGTTCTCTCTACGAATAAAGCTTCGGAATCCTTGATAAAAACGTCCAGTTTCTTATGCCCTAAACTCTCTTCGAGATCTTCAACCGTGATATCCAATCTGTCCTGCAACTGTGCCATTTATATCATCTCCGTTTCCATTGATCATTTTCTTCTCACGAAGAACTTTCTTATTATGAACCTCGCTATCAGATAGTCATAACCATACTGAAGCAGACGGTATACCAGGTATAGAAGTCCCGGAAGCATTACTGCCACAAAAGCCCAGAACGCGAATACGGCAACTACATGAAGTCCTCCCATGATAACTCCCATGATCGTCGCAAAGGTTCCTGCGGATTCAAAAAACTTCTCGGTGTATTTCTCAAGAGTCTTATTAAGGTAATCGATCATGAATCCCTGAAGGTCTCCGGATTTGACGGTCAGCCTGGGAAGCAGGAGCGACACCGTGAAGCCGATCATAAGCACATGCTTATACAGCTTTTCCAATAATACGAGTATCTTGCCCCACAAGGGCATTCGGTAATACCTGAAACATATGAAGGGACAGGCTAGGAAAAGAATAACGAAGATCGCTATCTTGAGAGCATTTATGCCGCTTAAGACAGGTATCATCTTGCCCGTCCAGTAGGAAAAGAGGACCAAAAGATCGACAAAAATGCCATAAAGAAGGAAGAGCGTCAGGTGACGCCTGTTCTCAAAATCCGTATCACTCCAGAGTTTTCCGAGAAACAATCCCTCGAGATAATCCATTTATGCCCTCCTAGAAAAATAAGAAACAAGAGGATTTTAACACAAAACACCCTTGAATAAAATCGTAACCCTGACTAGCGGAGGCGGAAAGAACATTCAGTCATCTTCTCGATCAGCTCCTTAAGGGCATTCCAGTCATTCGGGAAGTGCTGGCACGAGGTGGAAGTCAATGTCTCGCCGTTTTCGAAAAGGACCCTGATCTGCCATATGGAAGGATTTGCAGTCGGATGCCCGATCGAGTCTTCATTGCCGCTGTTATACTTGACGATCCATTCGAGCATCCCGGTCTTAGGAAGCTCGGTCTTAAGGTATTCCAGCTTCTCGCTGCTTATCCCCCGCATGAAGTTGTTGTTCCACATATAACCGTCATTCCAGGTTATGAGGTTCTTCGACAGGTCGAACCTGACCTTGAGACCTTCCCCTGAAGCCGAACTCAATACGACTTCAAACTGGCGGATATCGTCATATGACATACCATTCAAATCCATTATCTTACCGTCCTCACTGTTCATCCGTATGTGTTATTTTAACGGCAAAGACGGATCCTGTCTTGGAGCCGATCACCAGGGTGTTCTCGTAGACCGCAGGTGAAGCTTCGAAATTCGCATATCCCGTGACGTCGGAAGATACTCTGATATGAGTGATCCTCTCGCCCGTCTGAGCGTCGACAAAATGGATCTGTCCGAATGTATCTGCGATCAGGATATAGCAGTTTCCGTCTTTATCATAGACATCTACAGGCGAACTGTAGGTGTGAATGTTCATATCATATGTCCATACCGTGTTACCCGTCATCTTGTCATATGCGACGAGCAGATTGCCGGCCTCGAGGCTGTGCGTTCTGCTGTAGGAGAAGATGACTAGATTCGATATCCCCTTCTTGCCAAGGATCGGATTTCCGAAGCATCCGCCGCTCTGGTCGGTATCTCCCGTCTCGCCGTTATATGTGTAGCACGGCTGGGATGTCTGCCAGATGACTTCGCCCGTAAGACCGTTGAACTTGTATGTATAGGCTGCTCCCGAATATTCGCCCTGGCCTCCCTGTCCGTCCACTTCGGAGCAGACATAGACATAAGGGATTCCGTTTTCCTCTTCGATGACCGGCGACATTCGTGAATCGTCCCCGAGTTTATACTGCCACATCATCTGCATGGTATTAAGGTCGAGACAGACGAGGTTCCAGTCATTGTCGCAGAAATATCCGTATCCGTTATAAACGGCGATGGAGCTTTCCACGCCCATGTGGCTTCCCTGGGAATCATTGAAGATATATTTGAAAGCATACGGGACCGGATTTACGGATATCGTATCCGCTCCCGGTGTATATGAAGTGTTGAGGTTAAAAGTATAGATAAAGCCGTTCTCGCTCGGCCAGATGAGCGTATCGCTCATCGGATCAACGATCGGCGAGGAATCACAGGCGCCCCAGTTGAGCCTGTAGGTGGCATCGTTAATGCCGTTACAGAAATAGAGCATCTTGCCGTCGATGAGAGAGAATATCCTCATACCGAATCCTGAGTTTCCGTTATCGTCACCCTGTCCTACATAAAGGAGAGGATAGCCTCTGGGATCCAGGGACGGAGTGCCCTTGACAGTCGCTCCGACATCGATCGGATCTCTCGTCATCGCTCCCGTCTCAAGGTTGAAGAAATAGATCTTGCCGTCGAGCGTCGCGATTATCACCTCGACAAAATCCTCCTCCTTGAGGCTCTCGTAGATGTTCATGCTCTTTTTAACGGAATCGTCCCACTTGACTATAAGAGGCTGCCCGGTGAGAGCTAAGCCCTTCCATTCAAAATCAAGTGAAGAAGACGTCCTCGTCCCGAGGTTGGAATATTCCCAGACGACTTCTATGTTATTGGGATCATCGATACAGTAGCCGAACGAAGCACAGTTCCTGAAATTGTTGCCTCTGAACGTGATGATGCCCGCGATGTCGGAATAAAGAAGAGGGTCTCCCATGGATATTACGGGATCTCTCGAAAAATCATTTAATATCTTGTCGTTATAGACATCCAGTATGGTCTGCGTGGTACCTCTGTCCGAAGGGAGAGCAGAAGTCGCGATATTCTCCGGAAGTATGACCGCCGTTCCCGAACTGGTTCCGGGATAAAGGAGCGGATTCTGGAAATCACGTATGGGAAGGATGGGGGTCGGAGTCGGGGATGCGAGCGGTATAAGGCTCTCGTTTACGGCATTACTCGACATGGCTGTCTTATTCTTGCTCCAAGGGAAACCCTTGTCCTTATAACAAAGGATAGCAAGAACAGCAGTTAAAACCACCATCAGAATGGTAACAATGACTATGAGCGGCGCAAAACCTTGATCGGGATCTCTCGACGGCTCATGGTAAGCATTGTCAGAATCAATGTACTGATCTTTATTACTCATTACTCCAAACCATAACTGTTTTTACCGAAAAACTCCCTTAAATATAGCAAATCTCGGCCTTTTTCTCAACCCGAAATGTTTATTCAAACATTCTTGACCGGAATGCCCGTATCGTTACGCGCAAAACAGCGCAGGCAAGGGGCTTTGGGGGATGTCAGAGCTCTGAAGCGATCTCTTCGAGCTTCTTAAGTCTGTGATTCATTCCGGATTTACTTATGGGAGGATCCATGAGTGCTCCGAGCTCGGCGATCGACAGTCCCGGATTATCGATGAGCACCTGGCCCGCCAGGAGCAGTTCCTTGGGAAGGCTCGCACTCTCTTCCGATGACAGGAGCTTCATGAAGAGCGCCGTCCTTCTCGCGCCCGCATCCGCCTGTCTCTTGGCGTTGCCCGAGTCGCAGTTTACGACGCGGTTTACCCTTCCCTGTATCTCCCTGTCGACGCGGATGCTCTCAAAATCGAGGAGAGCCTTGGATGCTCCACAGTAACGACATCGAGCCGTCATTATCCGTCAGGGGATCTCTGACGGTCATAAGATTCCGCTCGGGAGA
>JAILNZ010000006.1 GCA_024691135.1 Clostridiales bacterium | reverse complement strand
AGCTGGGAGACTACTTCCGTATCCGTATCAGATGCGAATTCATAGCCTTTTCTCTTAAGGAACTTCTTAAGCTGGGCATAGTTCTCGATGATGCCGTTATGGACGACACAGATCTTGCCGTTCATGGACATGTGGGGGTGGGAATTCTCGTCGCTCGGAGCTCCGTGCGTAGCCCATCTAGTGTGGCCGATACCCGCGGAGATGCTGTTCTTGCCCTTTTCCCTGAGATCATATCCTCCGTCTTCAAGGGTCTTATAAAGTTCCTTGACCTTACCCTTCTTCTTGATGACGTTCAGTTCGCCGTTACGGATGAATGAGATCCCTGCAGAATCATATCCTCTGTATTCCAGACACTGAAGGCCTTTGACCAGGACGGACAAAGTGTTCCTGGCGCCTATATAGCCTACTATACCGCACATAATAACCTCCGGAGACCATTATTCTATCAGATACAATATACTACAAAAAATGAATAATCACGCGCCTGAACTTGCAAACTTACTTGTTGTTTTCTGACTTTTATCCCTTACAAAAGTCACATATCCTGCTCATAGAAACAGATCTTTTTACCGGGATCGGCCTTCGACCTGTATAGTGCCTTATCGGCCTTCTTGAAGATATCGGAATAATCCTTTTCGAGACCCCGGTAAAGAGCTATGCCGATGCTGACGCTGAATCTCTGTCTGTCATCGGGAAGCGTTATGTCAGATGTGCCTTCTATTATCCCGGAAGCGATGTCATGAGCCTCGGAGATGTCACATGTATCCTTGATAAAGACGATGAATTCGTCTCCGCCGAACCTGCCGACGATCGCATCATCGGTAAATCTCTTCCCCAGGAATCTTCCGAGCTTTCCTATAACATCATCACCGACGTCGTGGCCGTAATTATCGTTGATCGACTTGAAGCGGTCGACGTCCAGGACCATCATGACGGCATTTTTGGTGCTTCCGTCATTAAGGATAACGTTGATCTTCCTTGAGAGGGCGCCTTTGTTATTAAGTCCCGTAAGATCATCCGTGTCCTTCTGGATATCGATCTGGCGCCTCAGGATAAATTCCCTGATCCTGACGGAATTTGCCACGATATTAAGAAAGATGCCGATGACGGTAAAGATCACGACATTGACCATATCCATCTGCCATACGTCATGGGGCTTTATGGCGCGCATCCAGATAAGGAAGATTGCGGAGGCGCAGCAGAGCTCGATCGCCATGAAGAACGGCTTGTCGATCATGAACATGGGAGCGACAAGAAGAAAGACGATGAACGTTGCGGCAGGGATATCGGGCTTGTTCTGCGTGATAAAGCATGCGAACAGGAAAAGGAATGATATCGACAGATAGATTATGAGCTGCGCTGCAAGGGAATCCTTCCTGAAGATAAAGAACGAGATGCAGGCGAGCATCGAATAGGCGAGCGCGCAAAGATAGAAAAGCCTGTTTGATTCCAGAAGCCCGTTAAACAGCGTGCTCAGGAAAAGAAATGCGAATATGATGACCATCAGGATATGGAGCGCACGCCAGACGTAAAAGTTCGAGACATATGCATCCTTCTTGATCGCGTTATATTCGTCTTTTTCGATACCGCAGTAGAAAAAATAGTTCCTTACCGTTCTTATGACACCCATCAAACACCTCAATGTGACCCTTTATAGCCTACTCCGTAGGTTGAAGTATAATAGTCGATCCTTTTCGACTTATCGAAAACAGGCGGGTAGATACTGTCTTTGGGGTCTGTTCCCGTCAGGGCGCATACCGCATCGTGGCATCTGACTGTCAGGTCATATTCGCGATCTTTTATGGGAAGGTCGTTATCGGGGAAGACCGGCTCGCCTATGCGGAGAGTAAAAGTCGCGATCTGACGGAAGATATTCTTCCTGATCCATCCGGGTTCCCTGTACGAAAACCCCAAGGGGATGACAGGTTTATTGTTGCTGCAGGCGATACGGGCAGGACCCTTCTTAAAAGGGCGGACAGGGGCATAATATTCCCACATGCTCCCTTCGGCATAGATATGGATCCAGCCGTGATCGACGGTCAGATGATCGCTTATGGCCTTAAGGAATACCCTGGTCGCGGCAACACCCGTCTCGGGGATCGGAATGCCTCCGACCATCCTGATCAGAGTTCCGTTCTCGCCGTTGACGTTGGGCGCCCAGACAAGGATATTGGGCTTATTCGGCCTTATCGCCTTCATCACGGCGATATAGTCCCACATGTGAACATGGTTGGCGACCGATATGACTCCGTCCTTGATGATATCCGTATGCTTTTTGAGGTTTTCCCTGCCTTCGATACGAAGACCTAGCCTGACTTTACAAAGGAAGAATACGAGCACGTTTTCGAGAAGCCTTACAAGAGACTGCTTGAACAGGAAAGATCTTGACCTGTCGATATAAGGATACTCCGTATCGAAAATGATCTTGCGGTCCTTATGCACTTGGAGATAGTGCCTGTTCGTCTCCTCGGGATAAGGAAACCTGTCTGTCTTCGGGTCAAACATCGTTATTTCTCTTTCATAAAGCTTCTGACGTCTGCTCATCTCATCAATCTTCCTTAGAGAGTATAACATATACTTCAAAGAAGAGAGTCTGTTGTCCCCACATAATCTTCTTCAATGTAAGTAACTTTCTCTCCGGCCTTCTCAAAGCCTTCGATATACTCCCTGTTGCTCTGCCTGATCCGATCGATCGTGCAGTCCGAATCATCGAGCCTCGATTTTATGTCGGAGGCATGCTCTCGTATCAGATCGAAATGATCATCGATATATCTGTCGGTCATGGCAAGACAGATAAAGCGGATATCCTTAAGGTATCTTTCTTCAAGATCCTTCCTCCAGTCAAACGGGATATAGCAGCCCTCCACTATAAGGTCCTGACCGTTTTCGACAGCGGTCTTTATCATCTCCCTTACTACAGGCCAGAGATAGGAAGTAAGCTTATCATCGTCCAGCGGAGTCAGATCCGTATAGCCGCTCCTTATAAGTCCCATCTTCAGAAGGTCAATGGAGATAGAGGGGTAGTTATACTTCCCTGCCATCTTCGTAGCGAGGATGGTCTTTCCCGTATGTGATGCACCCGTAATGATTATGATCATGATAGATTCCTTTCGCGGGCTCTTACTGTCGTACAGACTTCTACGGCGTCACTGAAATCCGAATCCGTGATATGAAGTTCCTTAAGATCCGGAAGGACAGTTGCCTTATATATATCGAGCACCGGTTCCGACACTTCCTTAAATATCACATAGGTGCGCGCATAGTCAAATACGGGAGGGGCAAGCCTCGAATTCATCCAGTCGATGATCTTAAAGCCGCTCCTGTCACGCGGGAACATGATATTGAGAAAATGTATGTCCAGATGGCACACGCATTCCTTTGTTTTGGATGAGATCCTCTCTATGATCGAGACGATCTTTTCCGCCTGCTTAGGGTCAAGACCCATGCCGGCCGTATCTGCAAAGCGGGGAATATCGATTCCCGTGATATCTGCCTTATGAACGAACTTGAATACCTTGGATAAAGTCTTAAAACCGTCCATTACATCTTCTATCTCGTCGGCCTTCCCGCCGGTCGCACATCTGTTCACGATAGTCTCGAGCATCTCGCCGTCGATATAGTCCATGCGGATGATGTGCGGATCGTCGGTATCAAAATACCGTACCGGACAAAGTCCCGCTTTATTTACTTCGCGCTGCTGCTTCTTTTCAAATTCTATCCATTCCACGGGGTAGGTTTCCCTGTATACTTTGTACGCGTAGCCCTTGTACAGGAATACATCGGCCTGAGCGCCCTTACCTGCCAAAACCTCTGTTCCGTCAAATCTCATTTTCTCACCTCTTACATGTTCTCCAGATAACTATCTGCATCTTCCCTTGACCTGAAGACATGTATTTCCTTTTTGTCTTTATATCTTTCCAGAAGATCATAGATCCCGGGAAGTTTTTCTTCCGGAAAATCTACGATCCACTGTCTGAATCCTTCATCAAGTTCTTCCTCGCACCACGGCATCTCTTCACGCTTTTTCCCGACGCGTTCCCTTGCCCCCTCAAGACATACTTCAAGGGGATAGTCCAGGAGGAAAACAGTATCGCAATACTGAAGTCTCATCTCCATCGTTCTTCCGTAGTTGCCGTCGAGGATCCATCTGTCAGTCTTAACTATATCCAGAAGTTTTTTATCAAATTCTTCTTTTGATATCGTTGTCCTGTCAGGCAGATGCCAGATCATATCAAGGTAATAGAGAGGAAGTCCCGTCTTATCCCTCAGCTTTCTGGCAAAAGTGCTCTTGCCTGCTCCGGGGCATCCTATTACAATAACCCTTTTCATATTTCCTCATTCTTTCATTTCTGTCCGGAAAGGCAGGATCTGCTTTTCCATTCGTATGCAGTCAAATGTATCACCATGGATGACTTCTAAGCCCGTCTCATTATACCCGAGATGCCTGTAAAAGTTGACAGCTACATCGCGGCTTTCCACAACTGCCGTTTGATAACCGAGATCCGAGAGCCAGAGTTCCGCTTCATCCATAACGCGCTTCCCGAGTCCCTGTCCGCGGTATTCCGGAAGGACAACGACTCTCCCTATCATAGCCGAGTCCTTATCGAGTTCATAGAGACGGCATGTGGCTACCGGAAAACCGTCATCCGTAAGTATTATATACTTCGTGTCCGGTGTGTCATTTCCGTCGAACTCCCGGCGGAGTGTTATACCGTGCTGTCTGGCCATTCCCTGGATTCGGACGTAATATGCGCCGGCCTGCTGCCAAGTCTCTGTTGCTCTTATAACTTCAATGTTCATATATATGACTCCAATCTTCTCTCGTGATGGAGAAGGCATATGATATTTCATTCTTCGGATCAGGGTATTCCTTCACCTTTTTCATTCCGTTAGCCATAGCCGTTCGCCATGAACCCTCATTGGTATACTTCATATAGGAATAGAGCACGTTATAATCCGTATTAAGAAACGCCCAATCCCTGACAGCCCGGGCCGCTTCCTTCGCGAAGCCCCGCCTCTGGTATTTCTTATGTATATGATATCCGATCTCAGGCAGGATCTCCCCATCGATATTCTGCAATGTCAATCCGCAGTCTCCGATGAATTCTCCTGTCTCTTTCAGTACCACAGCCCAAAGTCCGAAGCCATACTTGGAATAGTTCTCAAGATTCCATTCGATCCAGCGTTTGGTACGTTCTTCGTCAAAGGGCTCAGGATAATGCTTCATGGTCTCTGCATCAGACATTATTTCATAGAGCGCATCATAATCATCTCTTGTATACTCCCGCATCAGGAGTCTTTCCGTTTCTATCACCATGTGATACCTTCTTATTTATCCTTTCTGAAGCAGATGATCTCAGTTTTCTTCCAATATCCGAAGCGCCTCTTTATAATCCTGTCCAATGATCTCCTGCACTTTCTCAAATTCATATTTCTCATGCAGCCTTGCCTGGACTTTCAGAAATTCCTTCTTTCCATACTTCCTGATATAAAGAGATTGAGCCTTTGCTGCATTTGCTCCGTCATTTGAGGGCACAAAGAATCCTTTTTCACAGGTCTCAAGTTCACTGCATTCGTAGCATCCGTCTATACTCTTCTCGTTGCAGCATTTTACATTAGGGCATATTCTTCCTTCAGAACATATTGCAAAGGAACATGTATTATACTCCGTTCTGCAGCCTCCACACCATTCTCCAAGAAAACAGTGGTTGCAGGACAATCCACAGATGGCAACAGGATCAATACCTTTTCTTGCAATCTTGCAAAGTCTGTTCTTTATTCGCTGCATTGCTTCTATGTGCATGATCCAGTGACGCGAAAAAGGCATCTGAATGAGTCCCTTTATATCCTTGCCGCACCAGTAATCTATCAGCCAGAATGCATTTTCATTCTCACTGACACACTTACTCTCTATCAGCTTTTGCTTTGTTTCCTCACCTGATTTTCTCTTTAGATCTTTGTATTGTAATCGTGAAAGGATATTATCGGTTGATTCCTTAACAGCTTTAGCATACAGATATAGTTCCTGCACATTCAGTTTCTTTGAAAACTCAGCTATATCCTGACCTTCAAGCTCATTACCCGTCGTGATGATCGGGGATCCGGTCTTCTTGAGAAACTTTTTACTAAATAGTGTCTGCTCATCCTCTGCGATCATCTCATGAGCTACGATATCTTCTATCCTGAAAATATGCCATATGGAATAAGCAAGGGTTTTGCTGTGATATCCCTCAATTCCCGCATACGGCATTTGATAAAAAGCCTTCTCAGGGTAACCTTCTGCTATCCAGGTGATCTGCTGAAACAACTCATTCCTGAATTCGATCAGTTTTCTGATGGCTTCGCCAAAGGTGGCTTCTTTTGACAACAGTTTCTGTATTTCTTTATTCTTCTCCGACCAATCCTTATTCATCCGTACTCCTTTCAATATCCTGTTGGAAACAAATAATCACATGATCAATTCAGACAGAGTATGTATCTTTATATATGGCGTTTCAACATCTGATACGGGATTTGACGCAATCAGAATTGGTGTAATCCCTGCCGACGCGGCCCCTTCAAGATTTACGTTACTGTCATCAATAAAAACCGTTTCTTTTGCATCGCATCCGCATTTATCAAGCGCCTCAAGATACATCCTTTTGTCAGGTTTAAAAACACCCAGTTCAAAACTATATGCAGCAAAAGAAAAGTACTGCTTCACATCAAGCGTCCTCAGCTGGTTATCAATACTCGGCCATGTATCAGAGATAATACCTAAGCGATATGTCCCGCAAAGGATCTGAAGTACTTGTTTTGCATCCGGATAGATCACATAATTATCCATATTATATGTGCGGTCTTCTGCCACAGTCTCTATCTCTTCAGATGTCATTCCGAGTTTCAACTCATCGGAAATAATCTTATAGTAATTATACATGTTTTCGACTTCTTCTTTCTCGTCCCGAATGAAATGATTCCTCTCAAGGAAAACCATTCCGGCATATCTAACGGATGTTCATATGATATCAATACAGGAAGTACTTTTTCCAAATACTCCTTATATGAAACACCATGATATGGATTAGTCAGTCCGTTTTCATCTTCGGGTAAAGCAGTCGTATACTCCCATTGAGCAAATGCATCCTGTGTGTTTATTTTTCGCAGTTCCATATTATGGGTGTTGCTCGTTCGTTGTAAAAGACTCACGACCTCGACATTGTTTCACTTGAGCAACACCTTGCTGCAATCTTCAGCATCATAATCAATACAGAATTAAAGTAGCGTTCTCTGCAAGATGCATTACCCAATTGTGCATAGTTTGCCACGAAGGACATAGCCTATCTTCTCATAACAGGCATTTGAAGCCGTAT
>JAILNZ010000124.1 GCA_024691135.1 Clostridiales bacterium | reverse complement strand
CATCACCTCCGCAGTGTCCGCATCCGCCATGGTGCGTATCGCCCTCTTTGAGCTTAAGAAGAGCCCTTCCTTCTTCGGTCTTATAAAGTCTCATCCTGTCCATCGCTTCATCAAAATCAACGAGGAAACCGTCAAACTCAGGACCGTCTATGCACGCGAACTTTACTTCGTCACCTATGGTGAGCCTGCAGGCACCGCACATGCCCGTTCCGTCGACCATTATCGGATTCATGCTGACAACGGTCGGGATATTGTATTTCTTTGTCGTGAGGACACAGAATTTCATCATGATCATAGGACCTATCGAGATACAAAGATCATATTTCTTTCCCTCGTTTTCAACGAGATCTTTTATGACTTCGGTTACAAGTCCTTTCCTGCCGTAGGAACCGTCGTCAGTCGTGATATAGAGATTACCTGATACTTCCTTCATCTCTTTTTCGAGGATGACGAGATCCTTATTCTTGGCGCCGATTATAACGTCGGCATCGATGCCGTGCTCATGAAGCCACTTGACCTGAGGATATACGGGCGCGGTACCGAGTCCGCCGCCGACAAAGAGGATCTTTTTCTTTCTGACTTCTTCAATGTCATCAGTAACGAGTTCGGACGGATTACCGAGAGGACCGGCAAAATCCATGAAATAATCGCCCTCTTTCATATCGCCCATTCTTGTCGTGCTCGCGCCGACTTTCTGAACAACGATCGTTACGGTCCCTTCTTCTCTGTTATAGTCACAGATAGTAAGAGGGATCCTCTCTCCCTTCTCATCGATCTTTACGATGACGAACTGACCCGGTTCGCAATACCTTGCTGTTCTGGGAGCTACTACATCCATGAGGAAGATCATCGGATGAAGATCGACCTTTCTCTTGATCAGATACATAATATATCCTCCGTAAGTTGATTTTCATTTCAGTATTACAATATTAACATTTTAATATGTTTTTCTCCTTTTGCATACTAGTATTTTAGTCATTTTTCATTCATATTCTTTTGCGAACTTCCACATTAAAAGCCGTGACTTTGATCATCACGGCTCTTAACGGTTTATAAGTAACATTCTTGGAGGGGATATCCCCTTTTAAGGACATACAGTGATCTTTTCCGATCACGAGGAAGTGAGTCTTGGTCTGCATCATGTCTATGGCGTTATCTGTTAGCAGTATATGTCCTTTTTTAATGACCGGTATGTGACGCCGTTCATTAGTTAGCCTTTGCTAACCACGGTTATTGTATCAAGACATATTCTATTTGTCAACAAGTATTTTTATAAGTTTTTTGTCGGTTGTCATGCGCTAACTACATTGACCAGTTTACCGTTTCGCCACAAAACCTTTACCGCTTTGCTATTGAACTTGAACACCCCCGCGTTATAAAATTGTATCGGAGGTGAGAAAAATGAACCTAAAGGAAGCCGTCAAACTCAGACACTCAGTAAGACAGTATGAGGAAAAAGAACTGGGCGAAGACATTGTTACCAAATTGGAATGTTTCATAACGGAAGTCAATACGGAAAGCGGTCTTCATATCCAGCTGGTAAAAAATGAGCCGCGTGCTTTCTCAGGCACGCTCGCCCATTACGGAAATTTCTCCGGAGTTACAAATTACGTCGCTATCGTCGGCAAGAAATCCGAGACACTTGAAGAAGATGCAGGTTACTACGGTCAGAAGATCGTTCTTTACGCGCAAACTCTCGGACTTAATACCTGCTGGGTAGCGATGACATACTCAAAGGTGCCGAGCGCTTTTAAGATCGGTCAGGGAGAAAAGATCGTTATCGTCATCTGCATCGGTTACGGGATCGATCAGGGTCAGGAAAGAAAATCCAAGAAGCCTGAAGATGTAAGTAATATCGACAAGGATTCACCGGATTGGTTTAAGGAAGGTATAGACGCAGCTCTTCTTGCCCCTACGGCGCTTAACCAGCAGAAGTTCAAGCTTTTGCTCCTCGACGATAAGGTCAAGGCAAAAGCAGGCCTCGGATTTAATACCAAGGTCGATCTCGGGATCGTTAAATATAATTTTGAAGTCGGTTCAGACAAAGGTCATGACATCTGGTCGTGATCAGATCCATCCTTCACTTCTTATCTTCTCATAAACCGCATTACCGAGCTTGATCTGTTCCTTCGGGTCAAGATGCGTTCCGTCAGCTTCGCTCGGAACGACGATCTTCGATGCGTCCAGAAATGCGCAGTCATACATTGATGCGAGTTTCTCATACCACACCGGAATATCCTTACATATCGAAGGGGTCCTTTTGAAATCGAAGCACTCATCGAGCCATGTTCCGAATCCCGTTCCGCCTACGACAGGAGGAGCTATGAGAAGTATCTTCATCTTACCGCCCATGCGGTATCTGTTATGAGTCTGGATCTTCTCGAGCATTATCTGCATCTCGCCTGCTATATCCATCGCACAGTAATTGAACTTGAGCTTAAGATCATTACTTCCGAGCATCAGTATCATTATGTCCAGCGGACTCTGGCTCTCAAGACACGGGATCACGTATTTAAGACCGTTCTTTTCTCCTTCTGCAGGATCATCGGTCGCGATCGTTCTGCCGTTCTGGCCTTCTTCGATCACCTTGTGGCCGGGTCCCGCCAGAGCCTGAAGAACGCCTGTCCATCTCTCGCTTTCATCCATCCTGCATCTTTTTACAGGGTCGAAGCCCCAAGTAAGTGAATCTCCGTAACAAAGTATCCTGGCCATAATCTCTCTCCCTGATATTTTCTATGAATGATTGTACTATAAATATCCGAAGATAGCTTCCATCGGATCGGGTATTTACGTTTCAAGGCATAAAAAAGTGCTCCGGATGACCGGAGCACCTGTTATTATTTCCTACTTATCAACCTACAAGATTGATCGTACCGAATACCTCAGGATTCATGTAACCTGTTCCTGTCGTATCAGCCCAGCTGATCGTACCGGAACGTGTGCCTTCGGCATTTGCATCGTTGACCTGAAGCTCAAGTCCGACAGCATCTCCCTCAGCAGGAGTGATATCTGTCCACTTGAACGATGCCTCTACGATATATCCGTCATCTGTAACCTTAACAGCAGACTTCATGTTCTCTTCGAGACACTGGTCACCGTTGAAGCTGAGGAAGTTCTCGTAGCTTATACGATACTGCTTGTCGTCAGGCTCATATCCGCCTGCCTTGCTGTTGTTCTCATCGATGAATACTTCGATGGAATCCTGCTCCCAAGCATTCTCGTTATCATTGTTCAAAACGGAATCCTTGACCGTGAAGAGAACATAGAGGTTGTCCTCATCCCAGAGGAGCTTAGCTGTACCTTCACACTCGGCACCGAGAACGATCGTAAGCGGTACTTCCTCTGCATTTGCCCAAGCATCGTCGATCTCTGCATCGACCTTTACTGTTCCCTTCTTAACATCCATTGAAGGACGCTCAACTGTCTTGATATCGAAGTCGAGCTTGGAAGCATCTACAAATGCCCAGTAAGAGAGTTTAGCCTGATATCTTCCGTCGAAGAGGAGAGGATACTGAGCGAGAAGTCCGTTAGCGCCGCCTCCGACATTGCTGGAGGACTGGAGCCAGGAGTTAGGGTCGATAACGCCCCATACCGTGATACCGGAGAAATCGATACCGTCTTCTGCATCGAGTGTCTTACATACTTCATAGATCTGGTTGAGGTATACGCCCTGACGGTTCAATTCATCAGGAAGCATCTCAGCACTTCCGTCAAAGCCTGCACTTGTCTTAACGTCAAGCTCTGTGAGCATAACCTTATCAACAACCTTGGCATACTCTCTTGCACAAGCCTCAAACTGGCTTACGGAAGGAGCATTTACCGTGTAGTGACCCTGCATTCCGAAACCGTCGATACGTGTTCCGTCAGCAGCCTTAACGTCCTTGATGAGCTGTACGATACCCTCGCACTTCTTGGAATTGCACTCGTTATAATCATTGTAGTAGAGTTCCAAAGAAGCAGGAGCGTACTTGTTGGCATATTTGAAAGCATTGATGATGTACTCGTTGCTCTGATATACCTTCCACCAGGAAGACTTGCTGCCGTGTGTATCGTCAGTAAGCTCTCCGCCGGCTTCCTCATCAGTTCTGTATGTGTTTGTAGCATCACTGATCGCTTCATTTACAACGTCCCAGCCATAGAAGAGACCTTCGTACTTGCTGCCGGAACCTGTGTAATATGTGAGCATGGCTGAAATATACCACTCAAGACGCTTATCCATCTCATCCTTGGATACATAAGGCTTGGTAGCATCATAATCTTCATGGAAGAACCACTCAGGTGTCTGTGAGTGCCATACGAGAACGTGGCCTCTTACCTTGATCTGGTGATCCGGATTTGCTTCGTTCCATGCAAGGATAGTATCAAGGATAGCATCTGCACGGGAGTGATCGAGTCCAGGTACTGTCATCTTCTCGCCGTTGAACTCGACTTCCTCAAGAGCAGCTACTTCGTGATTGTTATAACCGAACATAGCATCAGGCTTAAGTTCGTTACCGATCGTAATAGCATTGAAGTGCTTTGTAACAAGCTGCATAAGGAGCTCATCGGAAAGCTCGGACTGAACGATGGAAACGCCGCAGATAGCATCGTCACCGATACCGTCCTTGGAAGCCATGAGAGTATAAAGATCAGGGATATCTGTCTGTACTTCAGCAGGACCTAAGTCTTCTACTGCAGAATCAGGAGCGAGGATCACGCCTGCGATGTAGTAATCGCCCTTAACGCAATCGCCGCTGCCGTAATCTGTACCCTGCTCGATGATACGGATAACGGCCTTGTCAAGGTTACCGCTCCATGAAGGAGTAAATGTACCTGCAAATCTTGTCCATACGCCCGGCTCGAGAGACTGGCTCGAAAGACCCGTGATCTCAGAAGAATAAGAACCGAGGTAACTTGTCTGTCCGTCAACCGTGAGGTAAGGAGCAAAATCGATCTGACGCTGGTTATCAGGAGCACCCTCGTAATCAGCGGAAAGCTTTGCATAGAACTCGTAGTTATACGTTACACCGCTCTGTACTACGGCAGTGATGTCCTGTGCGAAGCAGTCATAAGGTGATGAAGTGGAAGGATCCCTGTCGATGATACCGTAATTAGGATAAGCCTCATAAGCTTCGGCAGCATCGTTGCCCTGGGAGATCGGAGCTCCGCTCTCGATAGTCCACATGCTCGTATCGGCATCGTCGAAGAAACCGTTAACGATAATGTTACCCTCAGCGCTTACGGAGTTGTCGGCAGTTGGCATCGTCCAACCCTTCTTCTCTTCCGTCGTTTCTGTCGGTTCGGCGGAACTTTCCGTTGCAGAGGTGTCTACAGTAGATGTATCTTCTGTATCCTTGTTACAACCGAACATGGAAAGTACCATGACGGATGCAAGTGCTGCCCCTGCAACACGTAAAAACACTTTTTTCATACTAACCTCCAAAAAATTATATTGCTGTCCGCAATAATAATAACATAAATATATCTTTTCGACCGCCCGGCTCATACCGACAAATTCTAGTATTTGTATGGTCAATTATGCTTTTTACGGATTTGTGTAAAAATGTATTGAATTAAATATCAGATTTTTGCACTTTATATCTGATGCCGAACAGTCTTATATTCATCGCCGTCTCTGAAAAACGGACAATCCTTGGTACCCTTGTACATCATCCGCTCTATGTCATCTTCATCAATGTTGGCATCACAGACATACTCGCCCGTGAATTCATCATAATTATAGAAGACACAGTAATCGCACTTGGCCATCAGATCAGACTCTCTCCGTCGCCCATCACCGCAATATCGACACAGGTTGCGTTCTCAAGGTGGAACATCATCATCTTGTTTCCGGTCTGTTCGTTATAGATCGACTTCAGGTGCGGCATAGCCTCAAGCGCCGCATTCGCATACTTCTCATCCTGCTCGAAAACAGCAGTTCCCGTATAGCGCATCCAGTGGCCGTCAGGCTTACTTGCTACTATCTCTACCTTGGGATTTTTGACCATCTGTCTGTAGACATTCTTAAAATCCCCGATGCCGAAAAGCTCTTTTCCGTCCATCTCAAGGTGAAGTCCCAAGGGTCTGATCTTAGGCTGATCTCCGTCAACGGTAGCCAGGAAGAATACGCCCGCCGCGTTCAAAAAATCATTGATCTTACTCATATATAAAGCCCCCTCAAAAAAACTTATACTATGATACCACAGCAAGGCGGTCAATAACAGAGACTTGTATCCTTCCCGGAGAGGAGAGAAAGTAAAAAAGTGCCCCGGACCTGAAGTTTCCGGGGCACTTACCTGAAATGATCATGAGGCCTTTTTATTGAGACAGCGAAGCGAAAGATCACGATGCGCGGCGGTGAGTACGCGCCCCGGATCAAGGCTCCGGATCTTGACTAAGTAACGGATGAGTGCGAACACTCCGCTCAGAAGCCAGGTAAGACCTGCCGAGAGCCATATTCCCCAAACGCCTATAACGGGGAAGAGCGTGAGAAGCACAGGAAATGCTATACGGCCTATTACTTCGACTACGCCGTTTATAAGGGCAAAGCCCGCATCACCTATTCCGTTAAGTACGCCCCTGCAGACGTAGATCGTGCCGAGGGCAAAGTAGAATATGCTGGTGATCTTTAATGCCTTGGCGCCCATAACAATGATCTCCTGTTCCTTTACGAAAAGGCTCATCAGGTTCTCTCCGAATAACTGTGCCAGCGGGAGCATGATAAGTGAGAAGATTCCGGCAAGGAGCATGCCTTTCCTGTATCCTTCCCTGATCCTTTTGTACTTCTGGGCTCCGAGGTTCTGACCTGCGTGGGTTGACAGAGCCATGCCGAGCGAGCCGTAAGGCTGCTGAACGATCTGCTCCATCCTTCCCGTTGCGGTAAAGACTGCGACGGTCATGGAACCGAAGCCGTTTACGTAACGCTGGAGAGCGATACAGGATACGGCGATGAGTGACATCTGGAGAGCGAGCATGGAGCCCATCCTGAAGCATTCCTTTATGATAGGGAGATCGGGTCTTAAAAGAGATCTGCCGATCTTAAAGTATTCATTCTTCATATATGCAAAGAACAGGCAGCCGATCCCCGAGAGGAACTGGGCAATGAGCGTTGCGACCGCAGCTCCGAATACGCCTGTTTTGAGAACACAGACGAACAACAGGTCCAGGACAATGTTAACAATGCACGATACGAGCAGGAAAATAAGGGGGGTCTTGGAATCTCCCAATGCGCGGAGCATTGCGGAAGCATAATTGTACATTCCTACGAGAGGAATACCCAGACACATGATCCTCAGGTATTGTGTTGAAAGTGTTATGATGTCGTTTGGTGTGTCGAGGAGTCGAAGTATCGGGGCTGATAGAACAAATCCCAAAACAGCCATCAGAAATGAGGCTATAAGCATCATATATGCGCTGTTGACAATGACCTTCTTGACCCTTTGTTCATCCTTGGCACCGAAGTATTTGGACGCGGTGATACCGCCGCCGTTTGCTACTCCGATGCAAAACGAGAAGAATAAAAATGAAAGAGACCCCGTAGATCCTACCGCTGCAAGAGCACCTGCTCCCACAAAGCGACCGACGATCGCCGAATCGGCAAGATTATAGAGCTGCTGGAAGATATTACCTACGAGCATAGGTAAGGAAAACTCCAGAAGAAGCTTGGTGGTATTACCCTTAGTCATGTCTCTGACCAAAGTACTCATAAGTCGTATCCCCCTTTCATTTTTGATGAATTGAATATAACAATAGAATATATGGGCAACAATGAACTATAATGCAAAGAAATTGATCTATTGTTCAATCATTCTCTTTACAAAATGCAGATTGCAGTACAAAATCTAATTATGTGATTGCTTTTTTGTGCATATTTTCGAAAAGGGGTGTTAAGATCCATGATCAACGTTTTATATTCGGGATACAGCTACCAGCACGATAACGGACTCGTCTACGATACCGACCAGGGCAAGGCGGGTTTTGACAGTTACCAGATACTTTATATCCATACACCCGCTCTTTTCTGGGTGGATAATATGCTCAGAAAGTATCCTTCCAGATCGGTCATACTCTTTACGCCCGGGCACAGGAAATACTACAGTTCGCTACCTAACGAACCCTATAAGAACGACTGGATCAGATTTGATACGGACGAAGAATTTATCGAGAGCTTCCCGATCACTAATGTACCTTTTTCGCCGGCCGATCCCGACTTCGTACATAATCTCTTTAAGCTGATCGCCTGGGAAAGCAATACAAATAAGGAGACGGACGATCCCGAGATGTTGAACCTCTTTAAGGTGCTGTTTGCCAAGTTGTCCGATGATAATATCGATATCCTGAGTAAACCTTATCACCATGAACTGACTTCTCTTCGCCGAGACATGAAGCTCCATCCCGAACTGACATGGAACGTCGATATAATGGCAGGACGATTAAACCTCGGAAGGACGAGGTTTCAGACCCTGTATAAGAGCACCTTCGGAATAAGCGCTATGGACGATGTTATCAATGCGCGGATCAAGCTTGCAAAAGACAGGCTCAGATACACATCAAGGTCGATCGCACAGATTGCCGAGATGTGCGGGTATAAAAGTACCGAGCATTTCTGCCGTCAGTTCTCAAAGATCACGGGGATGACGCCGAACAGGTTCAGGCATGAAGGCCGACAAACTTCGGATCGATGAATACCGCACCGTTTGCTTCGACCCGCTCGACGATCTTTCTCCAGTATTCGCTCTCCATCTCTTCTGTCTCATCATGCGAATGAGTAAGGATTATATACGTTCTGTTTACAAGTATAGGGCGGAACATTCTCTTAACGGCGGGTGAACCTTTTGAACCGAAGACCCTGTCGATCTTATCCGTTATCTCATCAAACGTCATCGTATTTCCCGGGCGAAGGAGATATTCCGCACAATCAAAACTGACGCTGACATGTATCTCGTCTTTACATCCGGATTTTATATAGCTCTTGCTGTTTACGTTAGAATCATCGATCTTCTTGAAGCCTTTTGACACGAGATAATCGTTGATATCTTTTCTGGAATCGAGATACGGAAATCTGAAGAGCTTGACGGGCCTTTCGACTCCGGCCTTCTCATATACTGCGTTAAGGGATCTCTCACATTTCTCGATCTCTTCTACGGCTTCCTCATAAGTAAGTTCGCTCATCTTCGGATGGGTATATGTGTGATTCCCGATAACAAAGCCCTTCGAGATCGCATAGAGCGCGTTCTCGGGATTCTTGTCGAGCAGGTCGCCTATAGCAAAAAAGACTGCCTTGATGTTCTTTGAACAGAGATAGTCAACGATCGCCTTTGTATTGTTCTGCGGCGCATCATCGATCGTAAGTATTGCTTTTATCATGTATTCCCCTCCGAATCAAATATTACGTTTTCTATCGCAAAGCCGATCTTACGGCCGTCATCCGGATTGTTTACCGAAGCGTCCCAAAGATCCGACCTGAAGCTTATCACGTTGGAGCCGTCATTGAGAAGGTCCTTCGGTATCCATACCGAGAATCCGTCGTTATGATATCCCGCTTCGATCTTCACGGTGTCAACATACTCACCGTTCGCGGAAACTTCCACTTCCAGGCTTCCGCCTTCGATCTTCTCAAATGGGATTATGTCCCTCAGATCGACTGTCATCTTGTAGTCCCTTGAGAAGAGCTCGCAGTTTAACATGACCTCATCCGCGCCTGTCCAGGCATACTCATGCTCGGAACCCGCAAGACCCGTGTAGCTGTCGTAAGAATAGATTATCGGGTATTCCCTGTGGTCTTTGTAGGAATATCTGTAGATATAGACCTCGTCTTCGTATGTGTCGAACTTGAGCGGATATAAGGTTATAAATGACGTCTTCGGATGCGAATCTCCGACACACGTAAATGTATCGTGATAGACAAGGCTCAATTCCTCCATCTGCTCATCCTCATAAAGAGGTCTGTTGTTGATTATGTAGACTTCCCCGTTCTGATTCGTCAGAGCATCCGCTTCAGCAAAAAGATCGTCGGTAAAGACAGGATAGACCTTCGCGCCGCTTATTGTCTTAACAGGGATCCAGAACTGCCTTTCTACAGTTTCTGCCACGATCACGCGGTCGTTCTCTCCTATAAGAGTTGTTATGTCTCTTACCGTACTCCAGTCGACCATCGTATCGTCTCTTTGCGTGAGGAGGTTGATGTTAGCGGGAATAAAAAGGCAAAGGCCCGCGGCGCAGCATGGGATCACCACCGCCTTGTTAAGATCCTTCATCATGGAATTGACGAAGAGGACCGAGATCGCGATATAAGGTACCATGTATCTCGTGTTGTAGTAAAAGGATGTGATCTCCTTGTTGATGACGGCGGAATAGATAAGGACGCCGTAGAAGAACATGACTGCGACCGCGGTCATGCCCGGATTCTCAAAGATCTTTCCGGGACGGATAAGGAAGATCACGGAAGCTATAACGGTCATTATTATACCCGATGCCACTACAAACTGCCACAGGGTCGAACTTAATGCCATATTGAGAAATGCCCTGTTACCCGGGTATCCGTTCTTCAGAAGATTAAAACCTGTCAGGAGTATCGGGCAGACAAAAAGGACACGGAGAATGATCATGAAGATCTTATTGGATGCGATCTTCTCCGGCGTGGTCTTGCCCGTAAAGCGGAGTATGAACAGGAAAACGGTGATCATGATCACGTAGAGACCCAATACGATTATTACGGTGAGATCAAGATCGGGCACGTCACTTCCCAGGAGTTTTCTGAAGAGCTTCATGTAATTGTTATATGTGTATGTCGGCTGGATCACCATCATCGCCGCGTAACTGAAGTATCCGATAAAAGGCATCAGAGCCGCAAGTGCTATGTCCCTTACATCTCTCTTAACGAGATAATATATGCCGTATACGCCGATGAACATCGGGATCATCGCGAAGAAGGACATGTGGAAACATCCGAATGCGATGACCGGAATGATCGACCAGAGCCTGTTCTTGCCGCAGGTCAGAAGGTAGATGAAAAGGAGTATCAGAAGTGCCGTAACGCCTTCGGTAAGGGCCGACTTCGATACCCAGATGACAGGCGGGACAAAGCCGAACATGACTGCCGCAAGGACCGATGATATTTTATTAAGTCCGATGTTTCTCGCACAGAGGAAAACGAGAAGGACTGAAAGGATATAAAAGACCGTCATTATCCCCTGCATATCAGCATATCCGAATACCGTGCCCCACAAGGCAAGGAAAGCGGTATATGTAGGGATCCCGTGAACAAGTCTTACCGGAAGGTCTCCCGTTGAACTTGTGGAATCCATTCCTACCAGATCATTAACATCCGCCATGAATTCATCGCGGAATTCCGGCGCCAGATCATAATACTCGCCGAAAACATGTGAATTGGAAGTGTCGCCGTTTATGAACATCAGGGCTTCGGTCTGATATCCGCCCTCATCCTGGCCAAGGCCGTAATACTCGTTCTTGACGATCGAAAACGGAACAAGGAGGATGACGATAAGAAGAGGGATGATAAATTCCCTGATATCGGTTATTACCTGTATCTTGGCGGAGCGCTTGATAAGTATCGATATACCTGCCGAAAGAAATCCCAGGGCCAGCATCACCATTGAACAGGACAATACATCATAACGGTCGAAAAGGAATAATATAAAACTGACGATGACATGTGCGGTAAGGTAGACCGCCGAGCCGACCGTAATGTGCTCAACGATATTGCGTTTTCCCATTATAAGAGCTGCCGCGCAGATAAAAAACAGAACGCCCGCAACAGTCAAGATACCAATCAGCATATAGCCTCCTCCAATCAAGGGCATTATAACATAATTAGATTTTTTATGGTCTTTTCACGTGAATTTAACATAGTTAAAACAGGCTTTTCGGGAAGAAAAGAGCTTCCCGGTGACTGTTTACAAAAATTACACAAATACCCCTTGACACGATATACCTCGCGTGGCATAGTATATCGCAGAAGGAGGTAATTCGGATGGATACTCAATTAAAACGCGGACTGCTCGATATATGTGTTCTGGCCGCAATCAAGACAGAAGACTCCTACGGTTACAAGATCATAAAAGACATAAAACCGTACATGACTATGTCGGAGTCGACTCTTTACCCTATTCTACGAAGGCTCGAGGAAGCCGGACATCTGACGGTAAGATCTGTGGAGCATAACGGAAGGCTCCGCAAATACTATCACCTGACAGATGCAGGCAGACAGAAACTTAAGGATTTTGCGGAAGAATGGAAAGAGATCATGGAAATCTACGAGTATGTAATTAGAGAGGGTAACGACAATGAATAAGACAGAATTTTTGGAAAGCATCAAGCAAAAGCTTAACGGCCTTCCGGAAAAGGACATTCAAAGCGCCGTCGAGTATTACGAAGAAGCGATCGATGACAGGATGGAGGATGGCCTTACGGAGGAACAGGCTATATCGGAGATCGGAACTCCGGATGATATAGCCGAGAAGATAATGATGGAAACATCGATCCCGAAGCTCATCACAGCCAAGGCTAAGCCCAAGAGGACACTTAAGGCATGGGAGATCATCCTGATAATAATCTCCGCACCTGTTTGGCTCTGGCTCGCGGCAGTACTTATCATCATATTCATGGCTGTGATCGTCGCCATAATGGCAGTAATGATCGCGATCATATGCGTAGTCGTAAGTCTGATCTTCGGCGGTCTGGGAAGCTTTGTAGCGGGAATCGCACAGCTGATTAACGGATACGGTTATCCGTCACTTGCACTGGTCGGTATGGCACTCGTTATGACCGGCATCGGATTGTTCCTCGTGATACCGATAAAAAAGGCAGTTGCGGGACTTTGGAAACTTATCTACAGATTTATCAGATGGACTAAGAAAAAGATCATAGGAAACAGGAAGGCAGAGGTACAGTAACATGAAAACATCAACAAAGGTAATACTTATCACGGCAACATCACTGGTTGTCGTCGGTCTGGGGCTCACGGCAGTAGCTTCGGCAGCAGGCGGAGGATTCGGAAACGTGGTAATAACAAGCCCTGATTATGAGGAAGTCAATTACGATTTCACAAGTGACATCAACAAACTCGATATCCAGGAATCATCACATGATGTCGAATTCATAAAGTCTACAGACTCGGATACACATGTAACCGTTTATGATGCTAAAACATACGAGCATAAGGTCGAAGTTACGGGAGATACCTTGAAGATCACTTCAAAGTCATCTAAGAAAGCCTGGTATCTGAACATCGGCATCAATGTGACAAATGATTCGAAGATAAAGACAAAAATCTACCTTCCTGAAGAAAAATACGATGAACTTCTTATCAACGTATCCAGTTCTGACATTACGGTTCCGTCCGAATTCACTTTTGAAAACACCGGCATCGTATCTTCGAGCGGAGATATCTTCTTCAGTTCAAAGGTTGAGAATACATGCACCGTTAAGACATCCAGCGGCGAAGTGATCCTTGACGATACGGACGCAAAGGCTGTTACGGTCACGACCTCGAGCGGCGATCAGGATATCAGGAATCTTAATGGTTCCGAAGTAAAGATCGAAGCTTCAAGCGGAGAGATATTGATCGAAAACTGCGATCTTACGGGATTATCTTCAGTGTCATCCTCAGGCAGTCTCAATCTGACTGATGTAAAGGCAGAAGGAGCTCTTGACTTCCAGACTTCGAGCGGAGAAGTAAGACTCGTAAATATCAGCGCAGATAAGATGACGGGCAGAAGTTCCAGCGGAGATATCTCCTTATCGGATCTTGTTCTCACTTCGGAAAGTTCGATCAATACATCCAGCGGAGATGTCGACGTGAAGAACAGTTCGTTCTTCTACGATGTCACAACATCAAGCGGAGATATCAAAGTAGACAATAACAAGGAAGGCATAACGCTTAAGATCGAGACAACAAGCGGTGATGTCACTGCAAGATAAAGCCTGTAACGCGGAATAAGAAAATGCAACATATTGCATAAATATAACAACCGGATATTTTGCGCAACCAGTTGCATATAACACGAGTCCGTTACTTCTTAACATACTCAAAGACAGCTGCCGTAAGATCTGTTATCTTGCGGCAGTTGTTGTTATCAGTAATCTTCAGGATCGGTTGAAAGTATATATTTGACTTCGACGGCATTGAATTCCGGCTCTTCACCGATCTCCCAGCCCTCACCCGTTGTCTCGATATAGAAATAATTCCTGCCTTCGTATTCGAAGTATTTTCCGTCATAATCATCGGTATAGATACCGACTGCCATATGACCGCTCAGATACCAGATATAGATGACGTCATATCCCATTGCCTTGGCAAGACCCGCGAGAAGGATACTCGTGTCTTCGCAGTCGCCGCTCTCGTCATATAAAGTCTCTATGGGATACTTGGAATAATCCTCCACATCTCTCGAATCGCTGTCCAGGACATAGTCAAGGCTCTGGACAAAATTAATGACCTCCATCAAGGTCCGCCTGTCATCGTACCCTAATTCCTCGCACCGGCTCTTTATCTGACCTGCGATATCTTCAAGTATCGCCAGATTGTTCTCTTCAGTGATATATAAAGCCATGTGACCGTCAAACGGCGTGAGCGACCTTTTAAGGGACCTGAAATAGTCATACATATTTTTATCGATCTCAAGGGTCACGTTCATCTTGTGCTGGCCGTCATTTGTCTTCCAGTTAAACTCTTTCGTCACGTAATCAGGCTCTTTGCCGGGAACGTAATTCGGCGTCTTAAGATCCTTATGTTCCTTGGTAACTTTTGTCTCTTCCCTGTCTTCTTTCCCGAAAGCATCCTTGACCGTGCCGCACGCGCAAAGCTGCACCAGCATTACCGATATGAGTAAATATACTACTGCTTTTCGAAAAGGATATCGCATGATTTATTCACCATATGTATTCGTAAAAGACATGGAATTTATTATGTCATAGACCACGGACCTGTCATAAGATCTGATGGATATTATGCAGAAGTCATAATTCCAGAAATCGCAGACGTCGACATAATAGCATATGTTACCGTCGGAATCTCTTCCCTGATCCTCTATTATGAGGACCTCACGGTCTCCGAGTTTCCGGTACTCGTGGGAACGGGTCACCAGAGTCACTCCGAGCTGATCAAAGTAATAGGATGCCGATGTTCCCTCATCTTCTCCTATAAGATCATTCAATGTCAGATCGGGAGTCGTCGCGACAAACTGATATACGATGTTCAGGGTCGAAGTGTCACCTTCCTCATGCCATAATGCATCCACCTGGCATTCTCCTGCGGTGATATATTCGTCAGGTTCGTGACAGGCATGCTCGCCGACCTCTTCCTTGATCTCTTCATGTGTATGCGTATGCCAGCCGGACGGGATCGGGAGACAAAGCCCCGTCCTGTCATTCCTGTAACAGTCGCCGTCCACGTATCCGATTATGGAGGAATACATGTAGTATATGGTCTTATCGGTCTCCTCGGCTTCCCGGCGTGAGATCTCCTCTCTGATCGCCTCCTGACGCTCATGCTTCTTCGTCTTGAAATCAACGATCTTCCATATTCCGAGCCCGAGAAGTATGACACCCACGACAACGATAACGGCCAGGCGTTTTATATTATCCGGATCGTATGATCTTTTTTCCATATTATCCCTCACATCCGTTTGATGGATATATGATAACACAAAACCGGAAGGCACATCCGATATGGTATTATTCGGGTCTTTTCTCATACTTTATCCGTTGCCCGCAAAGCAGAGCGAATATTATAATCAAGGAAAACATGATAAAGGGAGTTTTACTATGGGTAATGATGCAGCGCTAAAGATCAAGGAAAATGTCAGTAAGGTCATAGTCGGGAAGGACAGGCAGATAGAGCTTCTGCTTGTAGCTCTGGTCGTCGGCGGCCATGTGCTCCTGGAGGATGTCCCGGGCACCGGAAAGACCAAGACCGCAAGAGCGCTCGCCTCGTCACTTGATCTCGACTTCAAGCGCGTTCAGTTTACGATCGACCTTCTCCCGTCGGATCTTACGGGAATCCATTATTACGACAGGAGTAATGACAAGTTCGTCTTCAGACAGGGACCGGTATTCACCAACATCCTTCTTGCGGACGAGATCAACAGAGCGACCGCTAGGACCCAGTCGAGCCTTCTCGAATGCATGGAGGAAAAACAGGTTACGGTAGACGGAGAAACAATGCCTCTTCCCCCTCCTTTTATGGTCATCGCCACGCAAAACCCGATAGAATCCCAGGGAACATTCCCTCTTCCGGAAGCCCAGCTCGACAGATTCCTCATGATGCTTTCCATGGATTACCCTACTCACGAAGAGAGCATATCGATCCTTAAAAGATATGCGAACAGTGATCCTCTCACGGAGCTTCAGAGCGTCGCTTCCCCGGAAGATATCCTTAAGATGAGGAAGGATGCGGAGAACGTCTTTGTATCTGACCTTCTCTATGATTATGCATGTAACATCGCGGAAGCTACGAGAACTTCAAACGAAGTAAAGATCGGAGCGAGCCCTCGGGCTCTCCTGTCATATGCGGCGGCAGCCAAGGCTCTTGCACTTCTCAGGGGAAGAGATTACTGCACACCTGACGACTTTAAGGAACTTGCCGTTCCGGTACTTGCTCACCGCCTGTCGGTAAGAGCTTCCGGAGCGTTCTCGTCCTCCGGCTCATTCGTCTCGCAAAGAGACGCGGCAGCGTCTGTCATAACAGGCATCCTTAATACGATCCCCTGCCCTACGGAGGATTTCTCCAAATAATGGAAATACTTATCTTTCTGGCGATCGTCGCGGCTGTCGTAATAGCTGAGCTGATCTATTACCGTAAGCACGCAATGGAAAACCTCGATCTTGACATCAATGTCTCCAAGCCCGTAGCTTCTTACGGCGAGACGATCGAGGTTATCGAGGTCGTGCAGAATAATAAGAGAACGAGGCTTCCGTTCCTTCTTTTGAAGTTTGAGGCCCCGACCGCCATCGATTTTCTGGATAAGACAAATACGTCTGTCTCGGATCTTCAGTACAGGGAAGATATGCTCACCATGAAGCCTTTTTCGAGACATACGAGAAAGATCAAGGCCCTGTGCAGAAAAAGAGGCTATTATACTTTCCCCAGAGTTACGATACTTTCCACGGATCTTCTGTTTATCGAGAAATTTTCCAGGGAGTACAAGAACGACGCGCAGCTCACGATCCTTCCCCGGCTGATCCCACCTGAGGAGATCATGACCTTGCTGTCGATAACCTTCAGCGAGATCCAAAGAAGAAGGACTCTTCTGACCGACCCGTTCTCCCTGTCGGGCATAAGAGAGTACGAACCCTGGGATCCGATGAGATCCGTCAACTGGACGGCGTCCGCGAAGACGGGAGAGCTCATGGTAAACGTAAATGCGTCAACTTCGACAAGGAAGGTAACGATATTCCTGAACCTGGAGCATTATACACAGAGGAAGTCCACGATACTTCTCGAAAAGTCGATCAGCCTCGCCTATTCCTATATCTGTGAACTGTCTCTTGAAGGAGTTCCCGCCAGAGTCTTCACAAACGGCATCGATACGGTTACGGGCGCTCCTTCCGTATCCGAAGACAGTTCCCTCGATCCTTTCGTCTCAGGTACGGACCTAGCGAGGATCGATCTTACTCATGATGCAATATCCTTCCCGGAGCTGGTCGAGAGCAACATAGGATCTGCCTCGGCTGATGACTTCGTAGTCGTTATCTCGCCGAGGACCGATGCCATAACGCAAAAACAGCTCATCGACCTCAAGTCCAAAAGGCCGTCCCTTTTATGGGTGATCCCTTCCTTTAAGGGCAACCCGTTGCCTGATATCGACAGCGGACTTATGTCTTCCGTTTTCAACTGGGAGGTGTCCGGCCATGACTAAGAAGACCTTTTTCTTTTATCAGGGTATCATCGCCGAGTTCTTTATGTCCGTTACGTTCTTCCTTACGTCGATAATGGTCGAGAATCTTGCTTTATGCTATACTCCGCTCAACAATCTGATCACTTATAAAAGCCAGCTGACAGGCTTAGTCGCGGTCGTTATATTCCTTATCATAAGACGAATCAACATCCCGAAGAGCATCATTATCCCTGCTCATATCCTGTTTTTATTCCTTTACTGTTTCCTCCTGAAGTACTTTCATGCATCAGACGGGAAACTTGTCATCGGCGCATTCCTTCTGGTCGCCATAGTTAACGCAATCTTCTCCATATCACGGTTCTTCAATGCGTCCTCTGTCAAAAAAGGTCATTCTTATCTGGAACTGTTTGTCATAACGATCGTCATCCAGATACTTCTGTGCGTCTTTTTCCTTATCGGCGGAAGGCCCGATCTTATCAGACTGACCGCCTTGAATATAGTCATAAGTATCTGTCTTTACGCAATATCAAGACAGTTGACCGTACTCGATGATCAGTATTCCCATATCGTGAGGGTTCAGCCCGTAAGGAGCGTCAAGAGGCAAAATCTCATCACGGTCGTAACGATCGTCTTTACTCTATTTCTTTCCGTAGTCCTGATGATCATCCTTCCTTCAAAAAAGATCCTTACGGCGATCGTCTATGCCATAGGAATGTTCCTCAGGTTCATCCTGTCACCGCTGTTTAAAATGAAATACGATTATTACACACCCATTGACGAGCCGACCATGGAGGAGCTTCCGGAAGAAGAGTTTGACTACGGGCCCACGCCTGTCATCGATCTGTTGGCAACGATCGCAATAGTCCTTATCATCATTGCCATATTCATTATCTTCTTCATTAAGATCAGGAATCTCATCGGAAATTTCAGGAGAGAGGAATATATCTCTTCTCCTGACGGATCTCCTGTCTCGGATATCATCGAGAGCGTCAAAAAGGACAGAAAGAGTTTCTTTTCGCGTCAGTATGATTTCGGACACGGTGAGGAATACAAAGTTAGAAAGAAATACTTTAAGACTGTGACCAAAGCTATAAAAGGCGGTGCTCCGGTAAAAGATTCCTCTTCCCCGAACGAGATCAGGGAGATCATGGAAGGATCGGAGAAACACTTCGGTCCGCTGTCGGATGCTTATGAGGATATCCGCTACAACAGAAAAAAATACGATTGACAGTTTTTTCTTTCACGCTATAATCGTTTACGTACACGGGTGCTTGTATTTACAGGCTGAGATAAAGGTAGTGACCTTTGAACCGCACCTGATTTGGATAATGCCAACGTAGGGACGACTGATATTCAAGTTTAACCGGGAAGTTTCCAAATCAGGAAACTTCCTTTTTGTTTGCTCGAATGGAGGTGACCTGATGGTAAGAGTAAATGGAAAAGAAACCGATATCTGCGGTATCAGCGTAGCAGATTATCTGAAAACGACTTCTTATGATCTCAGATTCATAGCACTGGAGATCAATGAGAAGATCGTACCGAAATCCCAGTATAAAGAAACGATCATAGAAGACGGCGACAGGATCGAGATCGTAAGTTTTGTGGGAGGCGGCTGATGATACCCTCAAAAACAGAAATGCAAAAAGCACTTTCCTGCCGCGTAGGAGAAGATATCGCATCAAGGCTTAACGGATCAAAAGTCGCTGTCTTAGGGCTCGGAGGACTCGGTTCCAATGTCTGTATTGCTCTGGCAAGAGCAGGTGTCGGACACCTCATCATCTGTGACTTCGATAAGGTCGATATAACCAATCTCAACAGACAGCAGTACAAAGCATCACAGATAGGAATGAAAAAGACGGATGCCCTCAAGGAGAATCTTCTTGAGATAGCTCCCTATATAGATGTCATAACTGTCGATAAGAAAGTCTCGGAAGAAAACATATATGAGATCTGCAAAGATGCAGATGTCATATGCGAAGCGTTTGACAAAGCTGATAATAAAGCGATGCTCGTAAACTTTGTCCTCGAGAAGATGCCGGGAAAATACATCGTCTCCGCTTCGGGACTTGCAGGATTCGGAAGCATGAATGAGATAAGGACAAGAAAGATGTCA
Organism: Clostridiales bacterium; assembly: GCA_024691135.1. Lineage (GTDB taxonomy): Bacteria > Bacillota > Clostridia > Saccharofermentanales > Saccharofermentanaceae > Saccharofermentans. Next base: position 11,738 of record JAILNZ010000124.1, on the reverse strand, counting down.
GACAGATTCTATCTTTGCGGAGATCTTGTAAGCGACGTAAACGACGGCATCGGGCTCGTATCTGCAAGGGTCATGGGATGCGCATCCCACGAAGCGCAGACAATACTTAGGATATTAACAGGAGAAGAAGATGAATAACGACAATTTGATCATAGGAGGAAAGGAGTTTTCCTCAAGATTTATATTAGGTTCAGGCAAATACTCGATAAAGCTCATCGAGGCTGCCGTAAAAGACGCGGGTGCCCAGATGATCACCGTTGCGGTACGCCGCGCGAACACGACTGAAAAAGAGAACATACTGGACTACATCCCTCAGGGCGTAACGCTGATACCGAATACCAGCGGAGCAAGGACCGCGGAGGAAGCCGTAAGGATCGCGAGACTTGCAAGAGAACTCGGATGCGGGGACTTCGTCAAGATAGAGATCATGAAGGATACAAAGTATCTTCTTCCCGATAACTATGAAACGTTAAAGGCTACCGGGATCCTGGCTAATGAGGGATTTATCGTAATGCCTTACATGTTCCCCGACCTTAACGTCGCAAGATCATTAAGAGACGCAGGTGCTGCTACGATAATGCCGCTCGGAGCTCCGATAGGATCCAACTCCGGACTTCAGGCAGCGGCATTCATCCGTATCCTGATCGACGAGATCGATCTTCCGGTCATAGTTGATGCAGGGATAGGAAGACCGTCACAGGCATGTGAAGCAATGGAGATGGGTGCTGCTGCGGTAATGGCCAATACGGCGCTTGCTACGGCGGGCGATCTGACGATGATGGCATCGGCATTTAAAGACGCGATAAATGCAGGCCGCAAGGCCTACCTGTCGGGTCTCGGAAGAGTACTTCAAAGAGGCGCGTCAGCTTCAGATCCTCTTACCGGATTTCTGAGAGATTAAGGAGCTTATCTTTATGGAAAATAACTATCTTGTCGATTCTGAATTTCTCTCTGAAGAAGCTCTTAAGAGAAAACACAAGTTGGAGAACGATCCTTCATCAAGGACGGACCATATGGAATATATGGAAGGAATGGAAAAGATCGATTCCGATATCTGTTCCAAAGTCATGTCTCAAGTAGCTTCATACGATTGCGGAAGATATACCGCCAAAGACGTATCGGCAGCTCTCGAGCACGAGACCTGTACCATAGAGGATCTTAAAGCTCTCCTGTCTCCTGCGGCAGAACCATTTCTGGAGAAGATGGCTGAGCGTGCGAGGCTCGAGACGACAAAACACTTCGGAAATACCGTATATATCTTCACGCCTCTTTATATAGCCAACTATTGTGAGAACTACTGTGTCTATTGCGGCTTCAACTGCTATAACCACATAAAGAGGATGAAGCTCGAGCCTGATCAGATCGAACAGGAGATGAAGGTCATAGCGGAAAGCGGAATGGAAGAGATACTTATCCTGACAGGCGAGAGCCGTGCCCAAAGCGATGTCAGATATATCGGAGAAGCATGTAAGCTCGCCCGTAAGTATTTCCGTCTCGTCGGACTTGAGATATATCCGGTAAATACTGACGAATACAGATATCTTCATGAATGCGGCGCGGATTATGTTACCGTTTTCCAGGAAACATATGATACTGACAAGTATGAAACTCTTCACCTGGCTGGACATAAACGTGTCTGGCCGTACAGATTCGACGCACAGGAAAGAGCTCTGATGGGAGGAATGAGAGGCGTCGCTTTTTCTGCTCTTCTCGGATTGTCTGACTTCAGGAAGGATGCACTCGCAAGTGCTCTCCACGTCTATTATCTGCAGCGCAAATACCCTCAGGCAGAGATGTCACTGTCCTGTCCGAGATTAAGGCCGATAATAAATAACGATAAGATCACTCCCCTAGATGTAAGCGAGAAAAGACTTTGTCAGATCCTATGCGCCTACAGGATATTCCTGCCGTTCGTCGGTATAACCGTCTCTTCAAGGGAAAGTGCGAGATTCCGTAACGGCATAGTCAAGATCGCAGCCACCAAGGTCTCGGCGGGAGTCTCGACCGGCATAGGCGATCATGCGAAAAAATACGAAGGAAAGGAGCAGGATATTACAGGCGACGAACAGTTCGAGATCGAAGATGTAAGAAGCTTAAGATCGATGTATGATGACATCACGTCTGAAGGTCTTCAGCCTGTATTAAACGATTACCTTTATGTCTGAGATAATTTGCGTCACAAACAGAAAGCTCGTTTCCGGGGATTTTCTTCAAAGGATAGATGAGATCTGTGAGTTTAATCCGCGTGCGGTGATCCTGAGAGAAAAGGATCTATCCTTCGGTGATTACGCAAGGCTTGCCCGTGATGTAAAGGCAATATGCGACAGACATAATGTTACCTTCATATCGAATACGTATATATTCGGGGAAAATATCCATCTTCCTCTGGATGTATTTTCCCGGAAAAGTGGTAAGATAGTCGGGACGTCGGTACATTCCGTAGAAGATGCCGTTAAGGCGGAACGGATGGGAGCGGATTATGTGCTGGCGGGGCATGTTTTCGAGACGGACTGTAAAAAAGGACTTCCCGGAAGGGGACTTAAGTTCATCGAAGACATAACTTCAGAAATATCGATACCTGTCTATGCGATAGGAGGTATCACACCCGCGAATTACGGTTCGGTGATCGAAGCGGGAGCAAAGGGTGCGGCTATAATGAGCAGCGCCATGACATGCAAAAACGCCGGGGAACTGTTCACGGCTTTTTGAATATAAGCGGCACACCGGGGGCACCACCTTGTGTCGCAGTAAAAAACATGATGCAACAGCATTACTGAGCGGGAGATATCCCGCAGGCGCCGGAATCAGTCATGATATGGTTCCCGTGCGTCACATTGATAAGAATCTATATAACGGAGGAACAATATCATGAGAGAGTATACTACTCAAATGGATGCCGCAAAGCGCGGGATCATCACACCCGAGATGAAGGCTGTAGCCGCAAAGGAATACCGTACCGAGGAAGAGATCAGGGATCTTGTTGCAAGAGGACAGGTCGCGATCTGTGCCAACAAGCTTCATACATGCCTTGAGCCGAACGGAGTCGGATCTATGCTCAAGACCAAGATCAACGTTAACCTCGGTGTATCACGTGACTGCAAGGACTATGACATCGAGATGCAGAAGGTCATGGCGGCCGTCAATATGGGAGCCGAAGCCATCATGGACCTCTCTTCCCACGGAAACACACAGCCTTTCCGCAAAAAGCTCACATCCGAATGTCCTGCTATGATCGGAACTGTACCTGTATATGACAGTGTCATCCATTATCAGAGGGATCTTGCAACATTAACGGCAAAAGACCTTATCGATGTTGTAAGGCTCCATGCACAGGATGGCGTTGACTTCGTTACGCTTCACTGCGGTATTACGAGAAAGACGATAGAGCAGATCAAGAAGCATAAGAGAAAGATGAATATCGTATCCAGAGGCGGATCGCTTATCTTCGCATGGATGTGTATGACGGGAGAAGAAAATCCGTTTTATGAGTATTATGACGAGATCCTCGATATCTGCCGTGAGTATGACGTGACCATCTCCCTCGGCGATGCCTGCCGTCCGGGATGTCTCGCGGATTCCAGCGACGTATGCCAGATAGAAGAGCTTGTACGCCTTGCAGAACTTACAAAGCGCGCCTGGGCAAAGGATGTTCAGGTCATGATCGAAGGTCCGGGTCATATGGCAATGGACGAGATCGAGGCAAACATGAAGATCCAGCAGAGAATGTGCATGGGCGCTCCTTTCTATGTATTGGGACCTCTCGTTACTGATATAGCTCCGGGATACGACCATATCACTTCGGCTATTGGCGGTGCCATCGCTGCTGCTTCCGGCGCGGCATTCCTCTGCTATGTTACTCCTGCAGAGCACCTGGCTCTCCCTAACGTTGATGACGTTAAGCAGGGCATAATCGCATCCAGGATCGCGGCTCACGCTGCTGATATCGCAAAGAAGATCCCTCACGCAAGAGATCTCGATGATCAGATGGCTGAAGCAAGAAGGACTTTCGACTGGGAAAAGCAGTGGGAAGTATCGATCGATCCGGAGACTGCCAAAGCCATCCGTGACAGCAGGGCGCCTGAGCATGATGACACATGCTCCATGTGCGGCAAGTTCTGTGCCGTAAGGAGCATGAACAAGGCACTTGCAGGAGAATATATTGATATCCTCTGATCTTTATAATATTGCTGACTTCAAGGGTGTCCCGACCGTTCAAGGTTGAGGCACCCTTAATGTTCTGATAAAATCCTATTGATATCTGAGATATAAATGAGGGTAGATCATATGAATAAGAGAACAAGAACAGTAGCTTTATTGCTCTCCATAATTGCTGTTTTCATGATGTTTCCCTGCCTTCCCGTTCAGGCTTCAAGCATGGATGAGGACAGAGCTTTCTGGGAAAACCTCTCGGGGCACTATTATTACGACAGGCTTACTCCTTCGGAAAAGGCTTTTTATGATGCACTTAACGACAGATGCATAAACATAATGCTCTCCTCAGAGGATGATCCGAACCAGACGATCAATATAGCTTCGCTCTGTCTTTCATATGATCAGATGACCAGCGTCTTTTCGTATTTTCTTTCTGATAAGCCTCAGTATTATTTTGTTAAGAACGGATACAGTTATACCTATGCTCTCTCGACCGGTGTGATCCTCTCGGTCTCGTCTTATATGTATGAGGATTTTCAGAACGGTACGACCAGAAGCGAGATGACAAACGAGCTCAAAAACGAGATCAATGCATGGGACAATGCCATCGATTCAAGGATCTACGATGATCTTCCGGCTTATGTTGAACTTATAGTCCACGATTATGTGATCAACATGATCTCATACGACAAATCCTCGGTCTATAACGGACAAAATATCGTCAGCGCATTCATTAATAAGACAACCGTATGTTCCGGATACAGCAAGGCATTCCAGATACTCATGAGGCTTCAGGGAATTGAGACCATTTGTGTCGAATCCTATGATCACATGTGGAATCTTGTCAACCTCCACGGATACTGGTATCACGTGGATGTGACCAATGACGATCAGCCGTACGAGGAGTACCGTTATTACTTTTTCAACAGGAACCTTGACTTCCTTCGCTATGAGAATGCGGAATACGGAAATATCACCGCTCCTTTTTTATCCAAGATGCCGACCAATACGGAATGTATAGGAATGGAAATCAATGATCCTTACTTCGAATATGACGGAAATATCTACTTTGTCGTGAATCTTCTCGGTGGCGGACTATGTAAGAAAGTTAGTTCGGGAGGATCTAATCCTCATACGGTTCCCATTGGAGGAATCGAGATCGAAGTATCGAATTCCCCTATTCCCCTCCCTTCAGGTTCCGGCACTTCAAAGGACATGATAAGGTCATTTGTAGAGCGTATGTACACATGCGTACTCGGAAGACCGGCCGAGGAGGAAGGCTGCGAATACTGGACCGAACAGCTCTATAACTACAGCTGCACGGGTGCCCAGTGCGCTGAATTCTTCCTCTTCTCCGACGAGTTCAAGAGCAGAAATCTCGGTACCAGCGATTATCTGAATACTTTATATAAGTCCTTTTTCAACCGCGAGTTCGATCTTGACGGCAAGAATTACTGGGACATAGCTCTTAGCCTCGGTGTGGTAACAAAAGAAGACATTGCATACCTGTTCATTAATTCCCAGGAATGGGCAGACACATGCGCAAAATACAGCATCAGGTCGGGAGGCACGACTTCCTCGGGCATCAAGATCTCTCCTTCAGAAAGTACCGTTGCTTTTGTCGAGAGGCTCTACGAGACTGCACTTAACAGGCCGTATGATCCTTCAGGACGTGATTACTGGGCAGATCTTCTTGCAAATTACGACATTACGGGAGAATTTGCGGGAGCACAGTTCTTCTTATCCCCTGAATTCAAAGAGGCGGGTCTGGATGACAGCGAATTTGTCGAGAGATTATATCTGACATTCATGGACAGGCCGAGCGATCAGTCCGGCAAGGAATTCTGGCTTGACTGCCTCAAGAACGGATCTACGCGGGAAGAAGTCATTTACGGCTTTACGAGAAGCCCTGAGTTCGTACAAAGATGCACTGACGCAAGGATCATACCTTACTGATCACCTGATCTTCCTGGCCTTCTTATACTGATTTAACGGCATATTGAGCTCATCTTCATACCTGTCGAAAACATCCGTTACAGAAACTTCGGTATCGCCGGATGAAGTTACTACCCAGACCTTGTCTCCTGCCTTTACGTCTTTATCATCGCAAAGATAATCGTATTTTCTGTCCGAACCTTCAAAACAGACGGATACGAATCTGTATTTCTTGCCCCTGAAGACATCGGTATCAGAGGGTGACGGGGCACTTACGGTAAAGTATTCCGTCGTGATCCTTCCTGCGGGGATCCCGTCTAATAAAAATGTCGTAACGCCCGTCATCTCGTCATATGTAACATTGTTATACACGATCTTTTCCGAATTACCGTATATCTCGAACGAACTTTTCGGTGCAGTCCTGATAAAGAGCTTGGATTTAAGAGCACAATAATCGGCCTGCGGGATAACGACCATTATCTTGGGAAGGACATCATTATCTTTTCTGCTCGGAAGGAGCCTTCCTTCGATCAGGACAGAGCCGTCAGGCATGGGAGCGAGACGAAGTACTGAACTTCTTTCCCCGAGTCCCAGCCAGTATACCCACTGGGGAGCGATAAACAGGGCCTTGTCACCATGCTTGCGGTATTGTTTCCTTGCTTCCTTAAGAGCTTTTTTGACCGCCTTATAGACGACATTATCACCGTATTGATCAGAATCGCTGATCCTCTTTTTGATCGCGAATTCGGCCTGGAGATAATAGGAATATGCCGTCTCGTAATCTATATCACATCCTGTTCCCTTCATATAGCAGTTGCCCATGCGAAGGGCAACATCCGCGAACTTGGAATCAAACCATTCCCTCCTGATCTCCGAGAAGCAGTAATTATATACCGACCAGTAAAGATTCATCGCTATATCGCCGTTGGGAGCAACCGATAATCCCCGGGCAAACATATCGCCGAGCTTATATGTGCTCTCCGTCATGTTCCCCGCATGACCTACGGAAAAGAACCTGAAAGCCTCGCCGTACTGCGGTTCCCCATTATTGCACCGTCCATAGTAATATATGTATCCGAGAGAATTGGCTACCGAAGGAGAACCTGTCATGGAATATACTTCCGACAGGTCTTTTTCTGATTTGACGAAATCCTGTTCGTACATGGCATTTCCCGTATAATAGCAATATCCCCTGTATTCCATTGCCATGGCGTCTTTTTCCTTGCAGAGCATCTCGAGAGCCGATTTATACTTGATCATATAATCGTTCCCTTCACGGCATGCGTCGTCAGGAGTCGTCTTACTTAAAAATGACTTATAGACCGAAGAAGAGATCTCGCCGTTCTTGATATATGAAGTAAGTTCCTTCTCAACATCCGTAAGGAATGCTTTAACAGAATCGATATTACTCTTCGCGCCGTACTTGAGGATCTCTCCGAGCAGATTGTTCAGTCTGGTAATGATATGATCGAGGATATCACGGTCGTCAAAGTCAGATCCCTCTGTCCGGTTCGGAAGTATCTGCATTCCGATGGAAGCAACAACAAACAGATAGGATGCCGTTCTGTCTATATCGGTTCCTATAAGGAGGGTCTTGATGCCGTACAAGATATCCGAAGGCTTCATCCTGTACTTATTCGTGTGTGCGATATCACCCAGAAAACACACAGAATCAGTCGCGGAATAAAGATCCTCCTCACCTCTTATCAGAGCCTTGATCACGGGACCTTTAAGTTCCGGAAGAGTAATGAACGTAACTTCATCTTTGGGGATCCGGATGATCTCGGGATCCAGTACTCCCACGTCCCTGAATGCCACGACAAGAAGATCTCCTTCGCCCTGGGTGGCAAAGCCGGTCCTTCCCGTCTTGATATGTTTGACATACTGATTATTTATTGGCATCCACATAGACAAAGTCTCTTTCCCTTTCTTTTAATTATAACACGTCATTTTTTCGAAAAAGAAAAGTGATCTTATAGGGATGATCTGTTCACGATTTAACCGAAGTGGTGTAATATGAATCGTCAGCATTTTTTACCACGGAAGGCAGATTATCACCAATGAACGACAAAGCCGATTTTACAAAAGGGAGCATAACAAAAAAGCTCGTGGGATTCATGCTTCCCATCCTTGCCGCACTGGTTCTTCAGTCAATGTACAGCGCGATAGATCTTCTTATCGTAGGAAGGTTCGGTTCGTCCGAAGGTATCTCGGGCGTCAGTACCGGCGCGAGTATCCTTCAGCTGTTTACTTTTATGGTGGTATCGCTCACGACCGGTGTAACCGTTCTTATGGGACAATACTTAGGTAACGGCGAGCCTTCCAAGATCGGCAGACTTCTCGGTAATGCGATCGTTTTTTTCCTTGCACTGAGCGTCTTTTTATCGGTCCTTATGATCGCACTTGCAAGACCTGTCGCGATACTGATGCAGGCACCTCCGGAAGCTCTGGATTCCACAGTCATTTATATACGTATATGCGGCGCAGGTTTTGTATTCGTCGTTTTCTATAACTTCATCAGCTGCATATTCAGAGGCATGGGAAATTCAAGACTCCCGCTTCTTTTTGTCGCCATCGCATGCGTGGTAAATATCATGGGAGATCTCGTATTCGTTTATCTCCTGAAGATGAACGTGGCGGGCGCCGCTCTCGCGACGATCCTTTCACAGGCAATAAGTGTCATGATCTCATTCTTTGTCATAAGAAAACAGGATCTTGCTTTTAAGATAACGAGAAAGGATCTCGGGTTCGGTCCTGAGGTATCCCTTTTCTTTAAGATAGGTGCTCCTCTGGCACTTCAGGACATACTTACCAACGTTACGTTCCTTGCAATCTGCGCATTCGTCAACAAGCTCGGTCTCGAAGCTTCGTCAGGCTACGGAGTGTCGCAGAGGATCGTTGGTTTTGTTATGCTCATCCCCGCCGCGATAATCCAGAGCATGTCTTCATTCGTAGCACAGAATGTCGGCGCGGGTGATGAGAAACGGGCAAAGAACGCAATGAAGACCGGAATGATCATAGGTATCATAATAGGCATCCCCGTTTTATTCATGACGTTCTTCGGCGGAAGCATTCTTGCTTCTTTCTTCACCGAAAACGAAGCGTACATCGGACGCGCTGCAGAATACCTGAGAGGCTTTGCTCCCGATGCCGTCATCACATCGATACTGTTCAGTTTCTACGGATATTTCAACGGCCATTCAAGATCGACTTTTGTTATGGTTCAGGGTATCATCCAGTCTTTCCTGATACGTCTTCCGGTCTCATATTTCATGAGCATAAGACCTGATGCATCTCTGGCGTATATCGGATGTGCTGCGCCGCTTGCTACATTCTGCGGTATCATCATCTGCATCTTCTACTATTTCTACATTAACAGAAGATCAAATAGTATAACGTTTGAAAAACAGGAAACAAAACAGCAAACATAAAAAAGACCGGGGGTTTATTCCCGGTCATTTTTTACTAAAGAATTCTGTTATACGTATCAGAAAAGAGCTACTGCCTTACCTTCTGCATCGTAGATCTTCTTCTCAGCTGCAACTACATAAACATCGCCGCCGAGCTTAGCTGCCTTCTTCTCGATGTCCTTGTAAGCGATCTGCTTGCCGTCGAACTCGAAGATGATCTTGCCGAGCTTCTTAACAACCTTCTTAGCAGGCTTCTTAGATGCCTTCTTAGCTGCAGGCTTCTTAGCTGCTGCCTTCTTAGCTGCAGGCTTAGCTGCTGCTTTCTTAGCTGCAGGCTTAGCTGCTGCTTTCTTAGCTGCAGGCTTAGCTGCTGCCTTCTTAGCTGCAGGCTTCTTAGCTGCTGCTTTCTTAGCTGCAGGCTTCTTAGCTGCTGCCTTCTTAACTTCTGTCTTAGGTGCAACTGCTGCTACAGGAGCTGCCTTTACTTCCTCTGGCTTAGCAGGAGTTGCTGCTTTATCTGTGCTTGCCATAAAAAATACCTCCATAATATGTGGTTATATGCTAACTTTAGTATTATTAAGATTTTATGTCAAGATTTTATGCGTTTTATGATTACCATTTAACAATCAATTCTACTAATGTTTGCAAAAACATAACAACTGAACATCTTCATTTGTTCATTTTCACAACTGTTTTTCTTCAAAGACCAACGTTATTTCAAACACGTCATTTTCTTTTTTTGAAGTTACTTCAAAACCTAAGTCATCCGCAAGACACTTAACTACGTAAAGCCCTACACCGCTGCCCTTTTGACCTCTTACTCCACCCTGATAGAACAACTCGAAAATACGCTCTTCATCAAACACGTTTTCGGGTGTTATGTCATTACTTACGGTGAGTTTTTTTCCTTCAAGTCTTACGTTTATAAAAGTGGCGGAATATTTTGCTGCGTTTGATAAAAGATTATCGGTTATCCTCGTAACATCAAGAGCCTCCGACATTATCCTCACACCTTTTTCGACAAAGATATCTGTCTTTATGCCGCGCGAATTTATCCTGTCATAATACTGAAGAAGTTCTTCTTCAACGAGTCTTGAAAGATCTATCTCTTCAATGTTCTTTTTGCGGTCCTTGTTGAGCGCAAGTTTTGACACATCGAAAAAGTCATCGGACAGCATCTTGAGATAATTATTTTTTTCCTTGATGATGTTAAAGTATTCGACGTTCTTCGGATCTTTGAGTTCACCGGATTTTTCGATAAGCTGGATGTAACCGAGTGAAGATGTAAGAGGTGTCCTGAAATCATGTGAGATTCCGCTTACGAGATAGTTTATCCTCTCCCTGTCCTTGACATATGATGCATACTCGTTGCGCGATCTGTCGACATGAAGATCTATCGCTCTTGCAAGATCTATTATGTCCTTATCCCTGCTCGATACTTTGATCGGTTCCTTCGTATCATTATCTACTATGTATCTCACTTCATCCGTAAATTCACGGATCTGTTTCTTGATCACGATAAGCCTGACCAATAATATGAGTGCAATAAAAAAGAGGACAGAACATCCGATAATCAAAGCAATTACCATAGTACTGTCCTCCTGATATCCTTATCTGAATTTCTTTTTCTTATAGATAAAGTATACCAAAATATAGAGCACTGCGCACTCAGCGATCGAAGATAACAATACGAGCAGGAAGAACTTGCCGTCACCTGATCTTGTTGCCAGGTTTGCCATCTGCGAATTTGTCGTTATATAAAGTAACTTGCTGTCCTTTACTGAGGAGAATTCCTGAACGCAAAGCAAGAAAACGATCATGTCCAGGATACCGAGCCTTATATAAGGAACAAAAGATGCAAAGACGAGATTTCTTCCGAGCATCGAATAAAGTACAAAGCTTATCGTGGTATGAAGCGTGATGACAAACAGAAGGACAAATACCATCGCCGGATTTTCCACTTCTCCTTTTCCGTTCCTGAGATAAGATATCAGGAGCATGACTGCTGTCGGAATAAACATAATGACAGAAGAGATGATACCCGTCGTCATCGTCTTCGTAATGATGATCTTGAACGGTGAATTGCCGCTCATTATCTCGTAATAGGACATCCTGTTGTTATAGGATATGCCGATAAATACGGTAAGGAGCGTTCCGCATGCCAGGAGTACCATGTTGATCGTGACCTGGGTCATCGTCATAAGTCCGGTTGAAAGATCCAGATCAAAGAAATTCTTGTCC
>JAILNZ010000122.1 GCA_024691135.1 Clostridiales bacterium | reverse complement strand
AGCTCCCGTTTTTACTATAATCTGACTGTAGTTTTAGAATATGTTTCATCACAAATATTCTAACAATAAACGGGCTCTTCGGAACCCGTTTTTTGTTGTCCAAAATGAAAGGAGCTGTCTCATTGTTTTGAGACAGCCTCTCTGTAAATTTCTAATTATGAATCTGAAGATCAGAGGCTGTTTACATTGCTGATGTAGGCTTCCGCCGGGATCATGGGTCTCTCGAGATCCGCAACGGTCTCAGGAGAGAGTGTCATGTTGGCGCTATATTCCTCGCCTGCTTTCTCGAACCTCGCGAGCAGCGGGTCTGCGACCGGTGCGGCAGCGGGGATGTTGAGCATCGGCGTCTCAGGGACGCAGACGATGTCGGGGTTGATGAAGCCGTTCTTGCACATTATCTTCAGTGAGTCGAAGTTGCCTTCCCAGTCAGGGAAGCCGCATCCGCAGATAATGAGGGTGTGGATACGGGAGAAATCGACCAGGGCCTCGTGGCGGACGGAGCCGTCATCCATCTGCTTCATGTCCATCTTTACGAGGGGGATGGTGCGGTCGAGCACGGCCTTCAGGTGGGACGGCATGCCGTAGCAGTAGAGCGGGAAGCTCCAGATGATGAGGTCGGAATCGCGGTACAGGTCAAGGATCTCGTTCTGATCGTCCGGGATCATGCAGTGACCTTGCTTTTGCTGCCAGCATCCGAAGCATCCTCTGCAGGGTCCGATGTTCTTATCGATGACGTTGATCACGTGGACCTCATGTTCGTTGTTTTTGTTCAGCCCCTTGAGAAATGCGTCGGTCAGTCTGAATGTGTCGCTGACCTTTTTGGGACTTCCGTTCAATACCAAGACTTTCATATATCCTTATCCTTTCTAAAATGCTTTTGACGATTGATACGCCGTGGTTTTCAGCCTTTTTTATTATATCATTTCCAGGCGGCTGACCTCAATAAAATCCGGTTTATCAATTACGCCTTCCGGTCCCGTAAAAGCGACCTGGATACTTCCTGTATGGTAGTCGACAAGAATGAGCTGGGCGCTCCCCTGTCCGTGGACATTCTGTACTTCGTACTGCTCGACTGTCTCGGTTGTGATCAGATCCTTCAGATCCTTGGGTGAGAAACTATCCTTCGCCTTCACCCATTCGTTATATTTGACGAATCTGATGATGTTGGAGGTGCTGCCCGTAAAGCCGTCCTGATTGCCTTCAGAAGTGAACGAATTTACAACGCACAGGGAGTCTTCATTATCCCAGGAAAGTCCCCCGAGGATCGGTGTGTCATAGTCGCGGAGAACAGCCTTTCCGAGGCCTTTTTCCGACACCTGGGATACGCAGTCTTCCGCGCAGAGGGCTTCGCTTCTGTCAGTGATCATGAGGTTGTGGCACCATGTGAAATCGCCGCTCTCACCGACCATGAATCCGCCGAGCTCGCGCGCCGTGGAAAATTCCTCGAGAGCATACCGAAGCTCCATCGTGTAACACTTTTTCCCCTCGAAAACATACGCCTCACCCTGTACAGAGCCGACATCCAGAATTGCGGCAAAGACTCCGTCGTCGTTGACCGCGGAGATGATGTCCAAAAGACCGAGGACTGATATGGACGTAATGGAGCGCGGGCCGTTCTTCATGTGGGTCACCGCGTTTATGGTCCCCATCTGGTTGGCAGAGCCCAGGTTCCATTCGAGGTTGCGAAGCGTCATCATGTCGCCGGACGTGGTCTTGCTGCCCCAGAGCGCGAGGGCGCTGCAGCAAGTCGGCCGGAGTGCATCCGGGATCATCTGCATCAAAACGGCCTCCTCGTAGCTCAAGACCTGATCTTCGACAAGCCCCGACGTGCCGCCGGATATGGCCGTGGCAAACGCTTCGATCTCGTCTTTATATTCGGGACGGATGGAATCGAGGAGGATCTTTTCCCTCTCTACGACTGCTTCCGCGGAGAAGGATCCGCCGTACGCGCAACGAATGTTTTCGAAAAGATAAGGTTCCATGGTCGTGATGAATGAAGGGAACTTCTCGCTTATGAGCGTTCCGTAAGAGGCGCCGACTTCTGACCTCGTGCCTTTCTCATAGTCGAGCGTGACGTCGTAGTAGCTCGGCATGACGCGGATAGTGCAAAGACCGTCGGCGGAAGTGTATGTCGCGAGGGGGCTCTCGATTGTGCCCTCATCAGTGTATTCGCGGATCGCGAGGGTGTTGTAGGAATCGACGGGCGTCATGGGACCTTCCCGGGAAGGAAGCGTCACCTTGCTCCTGCAGGCAGTAAGGAGCGCCGCGGACATAAGTATCAATGCGATCGTTTTTATTGTCTTTCTCATTATTCGTTTCTCACTTTCCAGATCCTGATGCCGTCCGTTATCCTCGTTATGAGGAGGATGACGACCGCGAGCGACGAGATCACAAACAGAGGTATGATGACGAAGTTACTCAGAGGCAGGACCTTGAACTTGAAGCTGCCGCACTTCATGATGGTCTTGAACAGATAGCCGATGAGGAGGTTTCCGCCCGTCGCCATGAAGACGTAGGTCAGGGCCATGGACATCAGCGCGAGGATAAGAAGCCTCAGGAAGTGCCATGCCCGGATGACTTTGTTGTCGAAGCCCATGCTCTTAAGGAGGGCGATGTCGGAAGTCTCCTCGTCGATAAATATGTTTTCGTAAAGTGCCGTAAGAAGGGTCAGAACGACGGCGCAGATAATAGAGACGATGGAGATGATGAGCCTGAACATCGGCTGGTATCCCACAAGGTAGTGCGGCATGATCTCGTCGTTTTCGAGGATCCTGACTTCGCCGTCAGGGTAGAGAGATTGCATCTTCTTTATGATCTCATCGTGCTGATCTTCCGGGGCATCGATAATGCAGCTGAAATAGTTGGAATCCCTAGCCACGGAGCCCTCAAAATCATCACCCATGTAGAGGCACGGATTGTTCGAGCCGAAGCGGTCGACTATAGCCGTTATGATGAATTCCTCCCGGACCTTGCTGAAGGTTGTGTGGTCAGACGTGTATTTCTCGTATTCCACGGTAACGGTGTCGCCGATCTTGAGGTTCCTGTCGCGGGAGTCATAAAAGCCCACGGCGACCTCGTTACTGAGCTTCGGCGGATTACCCTCGAGATATTCGATCTCTGATGAAGGAGCGTCGCGCCATGAGATGATCACCGCGACTTCGCCTCCGTCATATTCCATTTTCGCGCTGTTCATGAGCTCGACCTTGATCTCGGCAGGGATACCGTTTTCCCTGAAGTCCTTATTGATCTCCTTCACCGCGCCCTGAAAAGACCCGGTCTTGCTGAGGAGCTTGTCGTAATACGTATCATCAATGTCGATGAGAAAATCCATTCCGCCGTCCTGAAAATAATGGTGCGCGTAGTCGGTTGTCATGATCGTGTCGTTGAGCCTTACCACGAACAGGACGATGCTTATTCCGAGAACGAACGCGAGTATCAGGAGGATATACCTCTTAAAGCTCCTCAGGATATCGCTGACTGCGAGAAACAGCGGGACCGGCATATGCTTTTTGCCGTTCAGGGACAGCCCCGGAAGAGCCGAGAACCTCTCGCCCCTGTTCTCGCCGTGGATCGCATCTATGACGCTTATCTTATTCATCCTCCTCAGCGCGAAAAAGCTGAACAGCACGATCAGAAGCACCGTCACGACGCTTGCGGCAAGCCCTATCATTATCATCATCGAAAACTCCGGATACATGACATTCATGACGAACTTCTTAAACAGGAGCCTGCTTAAGAAAAAACCGAGAGGGAGACCTATGAGCCCGCCCAGGGCCGCCAGGAAGATATACTTCACGATATAGAGCGTCTTATAGGACATCGACCAGACACCTATCGCCTTCATCATTCCGATCTCGCGCTCTTCCCTCTTGATCGCGGATTTGAGGCTGAAGTCGATCGTGATCATCGTCGTCACCATTACCGCCACGGCCACAACGAGCATGCAGCAGGTCACGATGATCGAGAACAGACCGTCGTTCGACAGGAACACCATCCTCGTGGCATATCCGCTCGCACGGTAATCCTCATATCTGATAAAAAGGTCCGTGCAGTTATCCCTGATGGTATAGATATAATTATCCAGATCCGGAGCCGCCTTACAGATATAGCGCTCGTACTTGAACGGACACTCCGCGTAGAACGATTCCTTGTCGCTGTCCGACAGATACATGCAGTCGATCTGGATCGTTGCGGGATTCATGTAGATCTGCGAGACGGTATATTCATAGATGTTTCCCATCTGCGTCGTGAGGCGGACCTTGTCCCCCATCTTCAGACCGAACCTGTTAGACAGCATCTGCGATACGGCGACGCACCCGTCGGGCACCTCAAAATACCGGTTGTCGAGATCGATCGGGATATCGTAATCGTCCGGAACGTCCAGTATCAGAATCTTCGAGGAATAATGCACGCTCTCTTCTATGTCATCGCCGATCATCTCTATATTCGAAAACTTTACCGGGACGACTTCGTCGTGAACATGATCCGTGAAGACATCCTTGTTATCGAGTTCCTCCGAAAACCTCTCCACGGCGCCTTCCTTATCCGCGATGTTCTGATCCATCGTGATAATGACATCCGACGACCTGCACTTCTCATAGGTCTTCTGCTCGCCCCCGAAAAGCGCATATATCAAGGTCGATCCGATGACCATGAACATGGCCGCCGCTATCATGAAGATGAAGGCAACGATGTTGAGCACCGGCTTATCCGTTATGTCTTTTTTCAGCATTCGAAGATACATATTACCAGCCCATCTCTCCCAACCAGTTTCTTACCTGACGCTCCCTTATGGAAATATCGTCATCCTTCTTCATCTTCCCGAGCAAAAGCTCGCCTCTGATGTTGCCGTCCACGAGATAGACGATCCTGTCCGATATCGACGCGACCTTCTCGTTATGCGTGACCATGAGTATCGTCGTCCCGTCATTATTCGCCTCCAGGAGCCTTTCCATGACCTCGTTCGACGCCTTCGAATTCAGAGCTCCCGTGGGCTCGTCGGCAAAGATGACCTTGGGGCGGTTAATAAGCGCCCTGCAAAGGCACGCCCTTTGAAGCTGGCCGCCCGACACCTCGGTGATCTCTCTGTCCGCTTCGTCGATTATCCCGAGCTTTCTCATCAGATCCTCCGCGTCCTTCCTGACCTCTTCCCTCGGCCTGATCTTCGCCTGAAAGCCCGGCAGGATGATGTTATCGATTATGCTGATCTTCTTCATCATATACATCTGCTGGAAGACAAAACCCATCTTGACCAGCCTCAGATCCGTCAGCTGCTTTTCCTTCATCGCCGTGATCTCGTCGCCGTCGAAGAACACCTTCCCCGCCGTCACCTTATCCATGCCGCTCACCGTATAAAGCAGCGTCGACTTGCCCGAACCCGACGGCCCCATGACCGTCACGAACTCGCCATCCGCCACCGTAAGGTTCACGTTCTGAAGAACGTTATTGCTCTGCTTGTTCACTATGTATGTCTTGCAAAGATCCCTTGTTTCTATCACAGTACTCATCAAAATAAGCCCCCGTTTCTCCTCTATGCCTCCATTGTCAAACTTAACTATTAAAAAATCCTTAAAGCCTCCCTTATTTTTCGAAAAAAAAGCCTCCGGCATAACGCCGAAGGCATCTGTTATTCAATAAGATCATAAAGGCAGGAACAGCTCCAGCTCCGTCTCCTCCGTCTCCTCCAGGTACCTCGCGACGATATCGCCGCCGAGCTTGCCCGCGATATAAGACGCCTCGTAAAGACCCAGGCCGTTTCCCTCGACGCCCGCCGCATTTGACCCGCGCCAGAAGCTGTTGAAGATGTACGGCACCTCGCTTTCGGGGATCCTCGGGCCCTTGTCGCGCACGGCAAACAGATACCCGTCGCCGTTCTTGTCGACGATCACCCTGATGCCCCCGCCGTCGCCGTACTTGACCGCGTTTTCCATGAACTGCGTCAGGATCCGCAAAATGCCCGCCCTGTCGCTGGTGATCATGACCTTGCTCCTCATATCGATCTCACAAGGGATCCTCAAAACGCTCAGCCTGTTTCCGTACTCGCGCCTTATGAAGTCCTCGATCTCCGTCAGATAAAAAGTCTCCTTAGAGGGCTCGAAAACGACAACGCCCTTCGAAGCGCTGTCCAGAAGTTCCTTCAAAAGACTCGTTATGTCATCCGCATTCTTCGTTATCTTATCCGCGACCTCGGAATCCTTCTTGTCCGGCACTCCGTTATCCCTGTAAAGCCCGCTCCTTATCGCCTCCGAATAGAGCTTGATGTTCGCGACCGGCGTCTTGATCCCGTGCGCGATGGTCGACACGAGCGTGAGCTGCTCCTTCTCCATCTTCCTGAGCTTTTTGCTGTCGCCGGACAACCTGTCGCGGAGCATGTTCATGCCCCATATATATCTTCCGAAATACCTGTTCTTCGACTCGGGAAGCATCTCGGCATTCTCGTTCTTCGCGATACGCTCCGGATACTCCGACAGCCTGTTAAACGGCATGATGATCTTCCTGTCGATATAGACAAAGAACATCGCCGTAATGATAAACACCGTTAAGATGACCGCTTCGCAGATCAGTATCATCGCCGTCATGTGATCATCATCAAAAGAGAAAACAAGGAACCCAATGACCTTGTCTTCCCTTGCAACCGTCCACACGGACGATCCGCCCGCAAGTTCGGCCGTCCCCGTCCCCGCCTCGTCAGCCGAGATGAACCTGATGTCTTCGGGAACATTGCCTTTACCGTATTCCTCTTCCCACGTGTTGGAAGACCTTATCCTGTTGATTTCGGCCTCTATGTTTTCGCCGTCTGCGGAAGACAAGGCTGCGACGACCCTGTTCATGAGTGTCTGCCGCTGACCCTTATTCCTGCTCTCTGTTTTCGGAAGGAAAAAGAATACAAAGACGCCCAGGAGCGCGCATATTAAGAAAAGAAGTATGTACTTTCCTATGTATCTTCTCATCTTTCAGGTGCCTCTCCGAACTTGTAGCCGACGCGCCACACGGTATGTATGTACTTCGGCTCTTTGGGATCATCCTCGATCTTTTCTCTCAGCCAGCGGATGTAGACCGTAAGCGTCGACATCTCGGATATGCAGTCCGCCCCCCAGATCGCGTCAAACAGCACTTCCTTGCGTATGACCTTGTCGGGGTTCCTCAAAAAGTAGATAAGTATATCCAGCTCCTTGCCGTTGACCGGAATGACCTTGCCGCCCTTCCTTACCGTCATGTCATCAAGGTCGACCCTGATATCCTTGTACGCGAGCTCTTTCCTGTCTTCCTTCATGTCATAGTTGCGCCTCAGGATCGCCTTGATCTTGGATGACAGCACAGGTATCGAAAACGGCTTCTCGATATAATCATCCGCGCCGACATCAAGTCCCAGGATCTTGCTCTGATCATCATTTCTGGCACTCATCATGAGAACCGGAAGTCCCAGGTCCTTTCTTATTATCCTAAGCGTCTCATACCCGTCAAACCCCGGCAGCATGACATCAAGGAGCATGATCCTGAACTTCTCCTCCTTGAGCGCCAGGATTCCCTCTTCACCCGTCATCTTCCAGACAACGCTATATCCGTCACGGACCAGGAAGTCTCTTATCAGAGCCCCCAGTTCCTCATTGTCTTCCACGATCAAAATATCAGCCATAAAGGTCTAATCCTCCCCGAACGCCTTTATTTTATCACACCGCCATCATCCACATCCTACGCGGGCGGGCCCGGGACTCTCGTGTGAGATCCGCGGCTGTTCAAATACGGGGATTTCTTGTGATTTTTTCACAGAAAAAAGTTGATTTTGCACAGGAACAGCGCCTGTACAATATGAGCTTTTTCTTGTAAACCAGTTACAGAAATCCCCCTGTTTTTTTACAGGACAGCACTATGGTAACCAAGGGAAGACAAAGGCCGACAAGGCAAAAAGATGTCCCGGGTGAATCGGGTTCACTTCGGGACATCTTTTTTATGAGGCTTAATCATTTAATTATCAGTTGTAGATCCTGCGGATGGTGATGATCGGCGAACGGTCGATGCTGCAGTAGACGACACCCCATTGTTTGCCTCTGGCTTCGACACACTGGCCGTTGCCGACGTAGATGCCGACGTGACCGCAGACGCCGTTGCCGTTGTTGTCCCAGCAGATGATGTCGCCGGGTGCGACTTCGTCTCGGGATACGCCGATACCGACGCTGCACAGGGATACGGAATAGTGTGGCAAGGTTATGTTAGCGACTTCGCTGTAGCAGTAGCATACGAGACCCGAGCAGTCGACGGCACTTGCCGATGCGGCGCCGTATACGTATGGAACACCTATCATGGCTTCCGCGAGGGCGACTACGGATTCAGGGTTGCTGCCCGTGATGATGGTGGACGGGTCAACGACCTTGTTGTAGTTGATGGTCGAGGATGAGCTGCCTGAGCTGGACGAGCCGCCGCCACCGCCGCCTCCACTGTTGCCGGTGTTGTTGTTGACCACAGGGATCGGGGTAGGAGTAGGTGTAGGTGGTGCCTGCGTTGTCGTGTAGGACATGTAGACGTAGCCTTCCTCGCCTGCGAGGGGACCTGTTGCGACTACGACCTGATACCATTTTGCGGATACGCCGACGCAGCGGAGTTTTGTCTCGTCGGACAGGGTGCCGACAACTTCGCTCTCGACCGAAGGTTCTTTTCGAAGAGTAAGGCTTCCTGTGTCGACCCAGACGATACGGTCGATGGGCTCAAAGACCATCTCGTATGACAGCGTGTTCGTGAGGACGAATCCTTCCGCGCCGTCTTCGGTCCTGATTTTGGACCAGGTGTCGCCGGTGCCGATACGCGTGACCTGCTGGGTGACGTAGAGCGACTGAAGGGTTATGGAGGCCATGTCAGGCTTTTCCTTCAGGATGGAATCAGGGGCCTTGATGTAATATGTCGAATCATCCGGCGCGAAAAACATCGGATCGAGCTGCTCGATCGGGAGGCCCGCCTCGTCGAATCTCTGGTAGACGTAGAAGGTCGGGACGTCGTTATATTTGGTGTCGGCGACGTTTGAAGGGCCGTAGCCTTCGTTGTAACTTGCCGTCAATGTACCGCCGTTGAGGATGAATTCGTCGACTTCGCCTTCGGTCCTGTCATATGTCTCCTCGTTCTCTTCGACTTCCAGGTCTTCCGGGAAGGTCGCCGCGTATGCTTTTTTTACGGTAAACGAAGGAGAATGACCCTGTCCCGTGCCCAAAGGAAGGCAAAGGAGCGTGGGGGTCACGAAGACCGAGACCAGTAAACATATCAGATATTTAACGTAATTTTTTGTCTTTTTCATAATTCTACCTGTTATCAATTCTACCATGTGAATGTAAACACAAGATTAAAGTTATATTACGGATGAACGGCGTCTTGGTAATACCGAAGCTCCTTATCCTTTTCGAAAAAGCAATGCTCCATGTGGTTGTTACGGCTGTTTTCCTATATACTCATAGCAACCCGTGTTTTGTAAAAACCTAAGGAGGATCCGATCAATGAAATCATTAAGCAAGATCATGTCTGTCCTGCTCGTAGCAGTGATGCTCTTCTCGGTAACCTCATGCAGCAAGAAAGTCAGTAAGGTCGATGAGGATGATCTCATGGAAGCCTTTGAGAAGTTCTATGGCTGGGAAGAGGGGGAAGAACCCTCGGCAATTCCGAGATAAGGGAAGATCCTGTCAAACAGCTTTCTTACGGGCCGTAGCCTGAAGATAAAAAAGAACACCATCGCGCCGCCGACATTCAGGATGTAATCGTCTATGTCGGTGGCGCCGCTATAGAATACAAACTGAAGCGCCTCGGCAGCGATACATGTGGCGGAGACAAGAAGGAAATAGATAATGGGATTTCCGGCCCGTTTCCAGAGGACCGGGTAGAAGAACGCGGTCGGCACAAGGCAGACGGCGTTTCCCAGAAGATTAATGATGACAAAGTTCCTCCCGAATTCGTTTGTCAGGCCGGACATCTCTCTTATCGTCCTGAATGGGATGAGGTTGACCCGATGCTCCTGATGAACGCCGGGAGAACTTATTACGATGCCTCTGTCGAGGACCGTAAGCCACAGGAAGATAAAAAGAAAAGTTGCAAGGTAAAAGATCATGAGCCTGCGCATGAGAAGCGGGGCATTTTCCGTGTTTTGCTTAGTTATGGCGAGAACTCCGGCGCGCGAAAAGACA
>JAILNZ010000118.1 GCA_024691135.1 Clostridiales bacterium | reverse complement strand
GCTACATAAACAGTGAAGCTGATCAGGAAGATGATAGCGCAAACTACCTTCAATACTGGGCGGTTACAAGGCTGTTTGCTGGACAGACTTCTTCCAGGGTCTCATGATGCTCGTTGCTCTTCTTGCCGTTCCGATCGTAATGTGCGCAATCGGCAAAAATGACACATCATATTACGGTGCTTTCAAGGACGGCGTAACGGCTTTTGGAACAAATCCGTTTACTGCTCCTTGGCAGGAGATCGTTACAGGACTTGGCTGGGGACTCGGTTACTTCGGTATGCCTCACATCCTCGTCCGCTTCATGTCTATCGAAAAGCCTTCGCAGATCAAGAAATCCGCAACGGTCGCTATCATCTGGGTAATCCTTACTCTCGGTGCCGCCGCTGTTATCGCTTATCTCGGAAGAACTTTCATCATGTCCGACGGAACTGCTCTTTCTGAGCTGCTCCTTCCTGACGGCAGGAAGAGGATCTTTATCGAGATCGTAAGCGACATCTTCCCGGGCTTTTTGGCAGGAATACTTCTCTCGGCGATCATTGCCGCTGCCATGTCCACGGCAGATTCTCAGCTCCTCGTTGCTTCTTCCGCTTTTACGAGCGATATCTATAAGCCTCTGTTACGTAAGGAAAAGGCTTCCGATAAAGAGATGCTCTGGATCGGCCGAATCGTCGTTCTCCTGGTCGCAGTAGTTGCTTTCTTTATCGCCCGTCAGGGTCTCGATAACGAGAAGTCATGGGCTGCCGACATCATGAATATGGTTGAGAATGCATGGGGTCTCTTCGGTGCTTCCTTCGGACCTGTCGTAATCCTCTCCCTCTTCTGGAAGAGATTCAATTATGCAGGTGCGGTCGCAGGTATCATAAGCGGTGCCGTCGCGGATATCGCATGGCTCCTTCTTTTCACGAAGACCATCGCAACGCCTGTTATTACGGATACGGGTATCTATGAGATCGTTCCGGGCTTCATCATCGGCCTTGTCGTAGCTGTTGTGGTTACACTCGTAACTAATGCTCCGGGCAAGGAAGTCGAGGCCATCTACGCCAGAGCCACAGACACTTCTGTTGACGACTGACGGCAGGTCTTTTATTAGAATATAAGGCAAGGATGCCTCCAAAGTGATCAGGTTCACTTGGAGGCATCTTCTTTTTTGGCGCTCGGTAAAAAGAGCTGATAATAGCAAAAATGTTGCATTACTTTTCGAGTATAGGATAAAAATCGCATATACCCGGAGGGTCTGTTTTTGATAAACTCAAGGTACCTTCATATAGCCCGAACGATATGAGATCAGATTACTTATATCAGGGATACAGATAAAAAACCTTGCCGTGCTGCTTTCGGCAAGGTTTTTGTTTGGACTTATTTCTTGAGCGTGATCGTTCCGCCGTACTCTATGACGAGCTTGCCGTCCGGATTGAAGTTGTCGGACTTCTTGCTTCCGCCCTGGTCGAACTCGTGGATCGGGATGTTGTGCTTCGCTCCGACAAGGGCTGCCGCCTCAGTTGCTTCGATGGCGTCCATATTGTAGATGCCGTCGATCGGGAACATGGCGTAATCGATGTTGCGGGACTTGAGGTCGCCCATCTGCTCGATCTTTGAAGTGTCGCCCGCATGGTAGATAGTGATGCCGTCGACCGTGACCAGGTAACCGACGCAGTACTTTACATTGTGATTCGGATTGCCGCCCGCAGGAACTGCCTCGACCTTGAAGGGACCTAGCTCGTAGGTCTCGTAGATGCCGTCGTGGAGCGCCTCGAGGTTATCGATCAGCCTGCCGCCCTCCTTGAGCGTAAGGTTCGGATTCGGCTTATGGTCGTCGTGCTGGTGCGTAACGAGGATATAATCCGCATCGTCGCTGTAGTCGCCGTTGTAGCTCGGATCGATGTAGAGGACCGTGCCGTCACTGGCGACGATCTTTACAGAAGCGTGACCGATGTAGGTGAGTGTAGCCTTGCCCTTGGAACTGCAGGCGCAGACGCCAATCATAAGGCTGCCGATGATTACTGAACAGATAATGTGTTTTAGTTTTTTCATATCGATCCTCCCATGATCTTTTTATAGACTATAACACAGTTTGTTCGGAGGCGAAAACAGTTCAGGTTGATTTCAGGTTGATATGTTCTGATAGAATAAGGAATAGTTTATCAAGATGAGATAAAGGAAGGTAGAACATGCGAAGAAAACTATTGAAACTTACGTCGATCCTCATGACGGCCGTCATCTTAGCCGGATGCCGGTCCGGCGTCCTCAAGGGTCTCAAGAAGACTGATGACAACCTGTATGTCAACAAAGACAAGAAGTACGAGGAGCTGATCGATACCGCGACCTCATTTAAGTTTTACGGTTCGATGATCCTCGCCACAGACGACGAAGTGGTCCTTTATTCGGGCGGAAAGGGCTCGACCATCAACGGCAATCCGGTCGATCCTTATACCACATATGACATCGGCTCCTGCTCGAAAACATTCACTGCGGTTGCGATCATGCAGCTCGTTGAGCAGGGCAAGGTATCCCTGGACGATACCTTGGACATTTACTTCCCTGACTATGAGACGGGCAAGGACATAACAGTCTATAACCTCCTTCACATGCAATCCGGAATACCTGATGACATCAACGAGCCGGATGATTTCTGGGGTATCTCCGATTATGATGAGGTGATGGAATTTCTGAAGACAAAATACTTCTGTGACAACCTCACCGACGAGGAATATCTGACTGCGCTGTACGCTGCACCCCTTCTTTTCGAGCCGGGGACAGAGCAATCTTACAGCAATACGAATTATCACCTCCTGGCCTTCATCATCGAGGAGGTTACGGGAATGAGCTACTGCGATTACGTTCAGAAACACATTTTCGATGTGTGCGGGATGGAGCATACGACTTCCATGGTCATAGGAAACGAGACAAGTGTCCCTGAAGGCTATGAGATGGAGCAGGAGATCGGCATGGTCGACAGTAACGGCTACGAACTCCAGGGCATCACCGACAGGGGCGACGGCGGCATCCACTCCTGTGCGGCTGATCTTCTGGCTTTTGACAGGGCTCTCTTCGGAGGCAAGCTCATAAGCGAGAGTTCCCTTCAGGAGATGATGAACTGGGATATGGACTACGGCGCAGGTCTATACCCGTTTGGCCACGACAACGTCTCATACGGGCATTCCGGCTCATATGGCGTATATCTCACGATGAATATCATATACGAGACGGAGGATTTCGGCAGGCTCTACCTCATCATGCTCCTTCCGACCACGGAGCCGGGACGCGCATCCAACCTGGATAACATACCTCAACTGGTGGAGGATAACTTTACATAATGCTTTGTCTTGGGAGCGCGTTTGTAGTACAATCAGTTGACTAAGACCTTCGGAGGAATACTATGGACGACGCGATCAAGAAAGTCCTTGCAAAATATGATGAACTGTCCAAGCTCATCCTCGACCAGAAGATGGACGAGATGGCTGACAAGATGATGGATATACCTGCAGACAGCGACGAGATGAGCTACGAGTCTTATCTCCAGTCCCAGGTCATGGAAGAAACGGAAAGCCAGATGGCCCTCATGGAAGATCAGGAAGACGATCTTCTTGACGGCATGTCCATGAGAGAGTATTTTCTCGGCTTAAGCGTGGACGAACTTCTCGAGATACAGAGATACTGTGCCGTCAACCTCGACGGCAAGGAGCCTAAGTCTCTTACCGAAGCACTGGTCGGCAAGGCCGAGTCTGACGATATGGTCTATGAGAAACTCCGTAATTATGCGGCCGAGACCATAGGCGACGCCGCCTGGATCGAAGAGGAACTCAAGGACGAGAACAAGATCTTCGAGATGGAGTTCACCAAGGTAAAAGCATGTCTCGAACTTCTTATCGAGCTCCGTGACGGCAGCCTCGTCGCCGCTATCCTTGACAGGTTCTTAAGCTACCCTGAGACCAGGGATTTTGTAGCCGATTCCATCGCAGGCTATGTTGAAGCATTCCCTGAAGTATCGGTTCCTTTCATCATCGACAAGCTGGATTCCAATTCCGACTCGGGTCTCACGGGTCCGTTCGAGGATCTCGTCATCATATTGTCCAGGATCGGCAAGAATCAGCCGTCCGAAGACATCTACATGGCGCTCAAGCATGCTTTCAGATACATGAAGAACAAGATCTATGCGGTCATCTGCCTCATGGAATACGGTGACGGCCGCGCCATCCCTATGCTCAAGGGCTACGTCAACCGCAACAAGGATACGATCGAGAGAGACCTGTTCTACGAGATCATGTCGGCAGTCCGGAATCTCGGCGGCGATATCTCTGACATAGAGGATCCTTTCGGCGATTTTGACGGCAAGAAAAACATCCCCGGAGCAGCCAAAAGGAGCTACAGGGAATAACCAAATTTGCTGTTGACAAAACAGTACACCCCACATATAATACTACTTGCTGATTAACTCTTGCGGGATTAACTCAGTGGTAGAGTGTCACCTTGCCAAGGTGAAAGTCGCGAGTTCAAGTCTCGTATCCCGCTCCATTCAAGGGGCTGTCTCAAAACTAAATTGAGGCAACCCCGATTTTTTGCAAAGAAAATGGGTCCTGAAGGGCCCATTTATTGTTAGAATTAATTTGTGCATAAAACTCTAACATTACAGTCCGACTATAGCAAAAACGGGAGCTATA
>JAILNZ010000095.1 GCA_024691135.1 Clostridiales bacterium | reverse complement strand
ACCGTAACTACAGCTTTACCATTGCAATATTATATCACAGTAATAAAGGAACGACAAGAGGTTTTATTCATTTTTGACAGCGAAAATGCAAACAATATGAGTAAAATACGTTATTCGGATGCTGAGGGACGATCCGCACCGAAAAATACCGGCGTTCAGCCGAGCCCTTCAGATTTGCGAACAGTGCGGATCTTGTCTTCAAGAACGTCATTGAGCGCCTTCTCGCTGTCGGTGCCAAGAACGCAGGACAGTCTTGTAATATCGAAAAGGAGGTTCCCGATCAGTTCTTCCCTCTCCCGGGCCGAACTGTCGGCTGAGATCTTTGAGAGAGCATTGATCTTTTCGAATGCGTCTGGGAGGATATCCCCGGTATCTGTCATCCGGGCGTCTGATGAGGAGATCAGTTTCCGGTACATTTTCGAGGCTCTCATAAGTGCAGGCAGCGACGGAGGGATCGATTCAAGGGAACTGGACAGAGTCTTTCTCTGTTTTTCTATGTTTTTGGCTTTTTCCCAGTTTTTAAGAGCTTCTTCACTGTCCACTTTTCCTTCCGAGGAAAAAACGTGAGGATGTCTGTCGATCAGTTTGCGGCATGTTCCGTTTATCACGTCGCCTATATCGAACGATCCGGTTTCCTTTTCCATCTGAGCGTGGAAGACGATCTGCATCAGAACGTCGCCGAGTTCTTCCTTAAGAAGATCGGAGTCAGCTTTGTCGATAGCTTCTACGGCCTCGTATGTCTCCTCGATAAGGTTGCCCCTGATACTCAGATGATCCTGTTCGCGGTCCCAGGGACATCCGTCCTTTCCGCGCAGGATTTCTATTATCGAACAGAGATCTCCGAATGAAAAGGAATCCTTTAGCATAAGTTCTTCTTTAGTGGAATTCGGGCTTCTTTTCATGGCGCTCAGCCTTTCAGGTAGTCAAAATAGTGTTCCTGGATATATCTGAACTCATGTTTCACTTTTTCGATGTCGAGAGTAAGGTATTCTCCGTTTTCGTAAAGGATCTTCCCGTCAGCCATCGTCATGAAGACATTGTCCGATTTCATCGAATAGGCAAACGATGCACAGATGTCGTAGGAAGGAATAGTGTTGACGCTGTCCATATCGAGAAGCACTATATCAGCTTTGAAGCCCGGTTTGATCATTCCGCAGTCGTTTCTTCCCTGGGACCTCGCGCCGTTAACGGTTATGATCGGAACCATCTCGCTGGACCTCGTCTCGCTTGCATTCCTTGATATTCCCTTGTGAAGAATAGCGGCAAGTCTCATCTCGGAGATTATATCCAGCATATTGTTTGAAGAAGCTCCGTCAGTACCGAGCGCAATATTGACTCCTCCGTCGAGCATTTTTCTTATCGGCATGACGCCGCTCCCCAGTTTGAGGTTGCTCGCAGGGTTGTGAACGGCGGTGACGCCCTTCTCTGCCATTATGCTGATGTCTTCATCGGTGACCCATACACAGTGAGCGGCGCTTGCGGGAACGTCAAAAGCGCCGCATCTGAGGAAGAAGCCCGCGGGAGTTGTTCCGTGTCTCTCGATACACTCTCGGTGCTCCTTCTCCGTCTCCGAAAGATGCATCTGCATGAGAAGTCCGTGTTCAAGAGCATATTCGGATGTGAATCTGACAGATCTTTCGGTGTTTGTATATTCTGCGTGCACGCTCATGTCAACGATGATCCTGCCGTCTGCTTCCCCGTTGAACTCTTCGGCAAACGATTTTGCCTCACTGAATCTGAAGTTGTCTTCCGGCTTTTCGTTCGGGTCGAATGAAAGGACGGGACGAGTCAGATTGGCCTTTATACCGGTCTCTGAGACAGCTTTTGCCGTCATCTCCGGAAACATATACATATCTGTGAAAGAGACGGTCCCGCATGAGATCATCTCCGCGATAGCGAGCATGGATCCCGAATATGTGCTCTCGGGAGTAAGATGATCCTCAGCCGGGAATATCCTCTCGGTCAGCCACTTGTCCAGAGGAAGATCCTCTCCGTAGCCTCTGAAAAGTGTCATCGGGCTGTGACAGTGAACATTGTAGAAGCCCGGGCAAAGAAGTTTCCCGGTACAGTCAATTGTCCTGTCAAAACTGCCCTGCGGTCTGTCAGGACCGACATATGTGATCGTGTTTTTGTCCACGGCGACGAAAAGCTGTTTCTTCTCATCTGCATCGCTCGTAAGGATATTTGCGTTTTTAAACAGGTAACTCATAACTCTCCCAGCTTATTATTCCGATTTTCTGTCGATGGAAATAACCATCTCTTCAACGAATTTTTCAAAAAGCGGCGCTATCCTGGCTGCGTTTTCAAGCACCTCTTCGGACGTGAGCGGCGACTCCGTGATCCCTGCCGCTTTATTAGATACACATGAGATGCACAGTACCCTGATCCCGCAGTGGGCCGCCTGAATGACTTCGGGAACTGTCGACATGCCGACCACGTCGGCGCCCAGAATCCCAAGCGCTTTTATTTCCGCCGGAGTCTCATACTGCGGACCGGACATGAAGGCATATACGCCCCTTGTCACCGGGATCCCGTGTTCGGCGGCAATTCTTTCGGCCTCGACCAGAAGTTCCCTGTCATATGCATTCTGCATGTCTGGAAATCTTGTACCTATATCATCGAGGTTAAGTCCCCTGAGCGGAGACTGAGCGGTCAGCTTGATATGATCGGTGATAAGTACAAAAGTTCCGGGCTTGGCGGCATCTGTTATTCCGCCGGAGGCATTTGATATTATCAGCGATTTTATGCCGAGAAGCTTCATTACTACGACAGGATAAGCGGACTGCCACATTTCCCATCCTTCGTAGAAATGGAACCTTCCGTTCATCAGAAGTACCTGAACGCCGCTTATGCTGCAGCTTATCAGTTCGCCTTTCTGGTAGTCCACGGTGGAGATCGGAAAGTTAGGTATTTCCGAATAAGGAATTATTATCCTGTCATCGGCTTTCTCGGCTATGGTATCGAGTCCCGAGCCAAGGATAACTGCTGTCTTAGGATGCCTTGACCCGATGACGTTCCGGATGAATTCCGCGCTCTGCACGTATGTCTCTATTCCAGGTCTGTTATTCATGATATTTGTTTTCCTTCCGTATTGTTATGGACCGATAAACTCTCTGTATATCGAACCTTCCGGAAGCATCTCATCCGGAACCGGTTCGACGGCGGAGAACACTTCACGAAGATAGTCGGCATGATCTCTGTTCGGACCGTTTCTGTCCACCCTGCCCAGTATTTCGTCCAGGTCGTCTTTGATCACGCCCGGTTCATACGGCATGAGCGTATCGACTATAATATCGCTTGATTTGTAATAAGGCAGTATATTAACGTCCTCATTGTTGCATACGCCTTTCCAGAGAGAATATGAATAGTCGGGCTC
>JAILNZ010000062.1 GCA_024691135.1 Clostridiales bacterium | reverse complement strand
TACCCGGGTAGACGATTTCCTGACCCAACTGGATACGGCAAGTTATCTTGAAATCCAAAAAGATTATTTTTATAGGGAAGTCCTGAAATTCGCACCAAAATCGGAGTCAGGCAAGACCATAGGCAATATGATCGCTATCTACGTTGGTGAAGCCCCGAGCGCATATATAACGCTCGATTTCCTTACGAGAGTTCCGAATATGATCGGAGCCGGCAGCAGTTACATCACTACTATCAATATGAAGAATGTGAATTGCGATACGCTTCCGTATATTCCTATTAACGATGCAAGTTTCCTGTATCTAGAATTCGGCAAGTTTACGGGAAAAACCATTGAGTTAAGGTTCGATGACGCCTCCGATTATGACGATGTAAGCGTCAACTTCACAGATAAGGATAAGATCGAGAAGGCTGTATTTGACGAAGGCATAAAGACCATCGCAAGTCCTTGCCTCAAAGACAGTAAGAATCTTAAGGAAGTAACTCTTCCGAGTACAATCGAGACTATCGAGTATCTCTCATTCTCCAACTGTGACAGTCTCCAGAAGATCGATATGCCTAAGTCGGTAAAGACGATCTACGATAATGCTTTCACCGGAAATGCCAAGTTCACGGATATCTACTATGAAGGAACAAAGGCTGAATGGGAGAAGATCGATATCGATTCGATAACGTCACTCACTCCTAAGCTCGAATTTGAGCAGACGGTAGTCATCCACTGTAAGGACGGCGACATCAGTATCGAGGGATATAATCCGAGCCAAAATCAGAACCAGAATCAGAATGAGGATCCGAACAACAATTCGGAGACCGGCAAGACATTCGAAGACTTCGTAGAAAGACTTTATACGGTTGCTCTGGATCGTGCATCCGAGCCTGAAGGCAAGGCCTTCTGGTGTGAGCATGTAGGTAACGGAGATCTGACGGGTGCCCAGTGCGCCAATGAGTTCCTCTTAAGTAAAGAGTTTAACGACAGAGGATTAAGTGATGAGGACTTCCTGAAAGTTCTTTACAAAACATTCTTTAACAGAAACGCAGAAGACGATCCGGACGGCTTTAACTTCTGGATGAACAGCCTTAAGACACAGGGAAGAGATGTTGTAGTAGATTGCTTCATCAATTCTACAGAGTGGTGCAACGTCTGTGCTGCTTACGGAGTCAAATCCGGAGCTACGAGAGCCAAGGCTACCATCGCTTCCGAGAATGCGAAGAAGTTTGCAACCAGACTTTATACAGAGTGCCTCGGTAGAGATCCTGAAACAGAAGGCCTGAACTTCTGGGCATTAGGTCTTACCAACCTCGAGCTTACAGGTTCACAGGCAGCTCACGAGTTCTTCTTCTGCAAGGAGTTTAATGACCATAACTTTGATAACAAGGAACTCATCACCAGGATGTATAAGACATTCATGGGAAGAGAGCCTGATGATGACGGTATGGCATTCTGGCTCGATTCGATGAGCAAGGGTGCGACGAAGCAGCAGGTATTTGACAACTTCGTTAAGTCACCTGAGTTCACGCAGATCTGTAAGGAATGCGCTATCGAGAGAGGCTGATAACTTTTGATCTGATATGACAGGGGCGTCAACAGGGCAGGCTTTTGCCTTGGGGACGCCCCTTTACTATGCGTTGGATGATGATCTTTTTCGAGAAGGGGAAACGTTGTAAAAGAGTGTTGACAATGTGCTCTAATCGTGGTGTAATACTTCCGTAGTTTTTTTGGAGAACCGATTATGAATAAGAACTTTTACTTTGGCGCATATTACTTTTACTTTTACTTTGCTGAAGACAAGGTATGAAGTGATTTGTGCAAAAAAGTCGATTTCATTTAATGATAATGAAGGCCGCACGGATCACTTCCGGGCGGTTTTTTGTTGAACGGCTCTCGCAAAAAAGAATGTAGCATTTGTAGCAGAAAAGAGGTAATTTTATGATCGCTGTAATCAAACCCGGTGTAACCGAAGAACAGCTTAACAATCTGATCGACTGGTTCAAGTCCCAGGGACTTCGCGTCCACATCTCGGAAGGCGAATACAGGACGGTACTCGGACTTATCGGAGATACAACAAAGGTGGATACTGACCTTTTGAGCGGACTGGATATAATCGAGTCCGTTACGAGGATCAGCGAGCCGTTTAAGAATGCAAACAGGAAGTTCCATCCGGACGATTCCGTCATTGACATTGGCGGTGTAAAGATCGGCGGCGGGAACTTTGCTTTTATCGCGGGTCCCTGCTCCGTTGAGAGCGAGAGCCAGATAATCGAGGTCGCGAAGGCGGTAAAGGCGTCCGGCGCATCGCTCCTTCGAGGTGGCGCTTTTAAGCCGAGGACGTCGCCTTATGACTTCCAGGGACTGAAGGCTGACGGTATCGATCTTCTCCTGAAGGCGAAGGAAGCGACGGGCATGCCGATAGTGACCGAGATCATGAGCACGGAGCACCTTCCTTTGTTCGAGAATGTCGATCTCATTCAGGTCGGTGCGAGAAACATGCAGAACTTCGAGCTTCTGAAGGCTCTCGGCAAGATCAATAAGCCGATCCTCCTTAAGAGGGGACTTGCAAACACCATGAAGGAATTCCTCATGAGTGCCGAGTACATCATGGCAGGCGGCAATGAGAATATCATCCTCTGTGAGAGAGGAATAAGGACATATGAGACTTACACGAGGAACACGCTCGATCTTTCGGCTGTTCCTATGCTCAAGGAACTGTCACATCTTCCTGTCATCGTCGATCCGTCCCATGCGACAGGTATCGCGAGGATGGTCAAGCCGATGGCTATGGCAGCGGCGGCCTGCGGCGCAGACGGTCTCATGATCGAGGTGCATAACGATCCGAAGCGTGCGCTCTGCGACGGTGCTCAGTCTCTCACGCCCGAGCAGTTTGATGATGTTGCCAAGCGCGTATTGAAGATTCGCGAGGTGATCTGACATGAAGGTTGGTATCGCGGGTCTGGGACTTATCGGCGCTTCTTTTGCCAAGGCGTATAAAGAAGAAGGACACGAAGTCCTCGTTTATGATATCGATCCGTCGGCCGTCATAATGGGCAAGCTCTCGGGCTTCGTTGACGGTGAGCTCGGGAAGGAAGATCTTAAGGACATGGATCTCGTTCTGGTATGTCTCTACCCGGAAGCGGCGGCAGAATATATCGAAGCTAACGGCAGCAGCTTTAATAAGAACGGGCTGGTCATGGATGCATGCGGTAATAAGCGCATCGTCTGTGACAGGGCTTTTAAGGTTGCTGAGAAATACGGCTTTACTTTTGTAGGTGCCCACCCGATGGCGGGTAATAAGTATTCCGGACTTAAGCATTCGAGAGCCACGATGTTCAATGGCGCACCGGTGGTACTTGTACCACCTGTTTTCGATGATATGAACTTGATAGATAAGGTAAAAGAGTACCTGGCTCCGTGCGGGTTCGGGACTTACTGCCTGTCACATGCCGACAAGCATGATGAGATGATCGCGTTTACGTCTCAGATGGCGCATCTCGTGTCGAATGCATATGTGAAGAGCCCGACGGCCAAGGACCATCACGGTTTCTCGGCCGGCAGCTACAAGGACATGACGAGGGTTGCCTGGCTCAATCCTTCGATGTGGTCGGAACTCTTTATGGAGAATAAGGACAATCTCATTAAGGAGATAGACTGCCTTACAAATGAACTCAACAAATACAGGGAAGCGATGGAAAAGAACGATCTCGAGGCCTTAACAAAGCTCCTCGAGGAGGGACGTGACAGAAAGGAAGAGCTCGACGGCTCCAAGAAAAACTCATGAGAAGGATCAAGGTAAAAGTCAGGCACGGTTATGAAGTCCTCGTAGGCAGAGGCCTTCTGAAGGATTGCGGAATGTATATAAAGAGCGGGGACACGAAGACCAGGAAGATCCTCCTCGTAAGCGAGACAAACGTCGCGCCGCTCTATAAGGACATAGCGAAGGCATCTCTCGAAAAAGAAGGTTACGAGGTAACGGAGTATATCTTCGAGGCAGGCGAGCAAAGTAAGAACCTGGATCAGGTCACGAAGATGCTGGAGATCCTGGCCGGAAACGCCTTCACCAGAACAGACGCCGTAGTGGCATTAGGCGGCGGCGTAACGACCGATATGGCGGGATTTGCCGCATCGATCTTCCTTCGCGGCATCAAGGTCTATCAGATCGCGACGACTCTTCTGGCTCAGGTCGACGCTTCAGTCGGAGGCAAGACGGGAGTCGATCTCAAGGAAGGAAAGAACCTGGTCGGAGCTTTCCACCAGCCTTCACTCGTCATATGCGACGTCGATCTTCTGAAGAGCCTCACGGATGAGGTCTTCGCGGAAGGAATGGCTGAAGTCATAAAGTATGCTTTCATAAGCGACGAGGACCTTTACGAGAAACTCAAGACGAAGGTCACGAAGGATTCACCGGATCTGATCGACATCGTCGCCAGATGTGTCGAGCTCAAGGCCTATGTGGTCGAAAAGGATGAACTCGACAATGGCCTCAGGCAGACCCTGAACTTCGGTCACACCATAGGTCACGTGATAGAACGTAACAGCGGTTATAAGATCCCTCACGGCTATGCCGTTGCAAAGGGAATGGCTCTTATCTCAAAAAAGAGCCGCATAAGTAAAAAACTCGAAGAGATGCTTAAGCTCTACGACCTTCCTTATGAAGATCCGATAACCCCTGATGAGCTTATAGCAGGCATCATGAGCGACAAGAAGAAAAGAGGCTCAAAGATCACTATCGCCCTCGTTAACGAGATCGGAAAGTGCGAGCTCAAGACGATCGAACCTACTGAGATCAAGGGGTATCTATGAGCCGGGACATATCGATAAGGAGCATTGATCTGGATTATAAGGTGCCGCCTTCCAAGTCGGTCGTGCACAGGGAGCTCATAACGGGCTTTCTGCTCTATGCCCTGTCGGGAAAAAAGGACACGGCTATTGAGCAAAAGCTCACGGAGAGCCTTCCTTCTGACAACAAGGACATCGAAGCGACCAAGTCCTGCATCAGATCTCTCCTCAATGCTTCCGGCGGCGACATAATAATGGACTGCAACGAGAGCGGCTCGACCCTCCGCTTCATGATAAGCGCAGCAGTCTCCTACCTCTGCCATAAAAAGATCGACGGAAGGCTCGTCTTCACGCCGAAGGGCAAGCTCATGGAAAGGCCGTTAGACCAGCTCAAGACCTGTCTTGAACGTCACGGCATCCTTCTCGAAAAAGATATTAAGAACGGCCGGATAATCGTATCGGGAAGACTTACCGAAGGGATATTCGACATCGAGGGAAACATCTCCTCTCAGTATATCTCGGGTCTTCTCATGGCTTCGATCCTCCTTCCTGATAGCAAGATCCGCCTTCTGGGTGAACTCGAATCGAGAGGATATCTCGAACTTACGGTCGGCGTTCTGGAAAGTAAGGGGATAAGAGTAAGAGAAGAAGAGAATGTCTATTCGCTCTCAGTCCCGGAGAATACCGATGTCGATATCGATCTTCAAAAAGAAGGCGACTGGTCGAGTGCGGCATTTCTCTTGAGCCTCGGAGCTCTGTGCCCCGAATGCAGGATGACTCTCAGGGGGTTAAACCTCAGGTCTTTTCAAAAAGACAAGTTCATCCTCTATATCCTGGCCGAGATGGGCGTCTCCACGTCCCGTGACGGCGATTCGGTCACGATAACGGAAAAGAAGAGATCAGCAGGACGCCTTATACTGGACGCGAAGGATTATCCCGACATAGTTCCTTATGTCGCCGTTTTGGCCGCGGCATTCAAGGAAGGCACGAGGATAATGAACGTCGACAGATTAAGATATAAGGAATGCGACAGGATCGAAGCAACGATAGAGGCGCTCCGCGGAGTCGGCGCAGGCTGTGAATACAGAGACGGCAGCCTTTTTATCGAAGGCGGCATAAAAGAAGATATTAATGAACCGTTCAGGACGTACGGTGACCACAGGATGGCGCAGACTGCATGTCTCATCGCCGCATGGACAGGCAAGACTATAAACATAGATAATGATGAATGTATAAACAAATCCTTCCCGGGTCTCTGGGAACTTCTGGAAAGCGCAAAGGGGGATAAGGCCGATGCATGACTATAACTGGTTCAAGGGAGACAAGATCAAAGTAGGGATCTACGGCGAGTCCCACAGCGGGAGTATCGGCGTAAGGCTCGAAGGTCTTATGTATTCCTCTCTCGATGAGGATAAACTCCGCTCTTTTATGAGAAGGAGAGCGCCGGGCAATAGTGCCTGGTCGACCCCGAGGAAAGAAGCGGATGAAGTCATTATCGACAAGCTCGAGAACGGGGTTTTCGAAGCACATATACTTAATACGAACATAAGGCCGGCCGACTATTCGGATCTTTTAAGAACGCCGAGGCCGTCGCATGCTGATTTCACGGCTGGTCTTAAATACGGGCCGGACTTTAAGTCGTCCGGCGGCGGGGCTTTCTCGGGAAGGCTCACCGCACCAATGTGCATCGCGGGCTTCCTGGCTCTCTCGTATCTGGCTCAAAAAGGCATCAGGATATCTTCAAGGATAAAGGAGATCGGCGGGATAAAGGATGCTCCATTGGATCTTGATAAGCTCCGAGAAGTAAGGAACAAGGAGTTCCCCGTAATAGACGACCAAAAAGGCGAAGAGATGAAGAAAGCCATAGAAGAAGCAAGGCTTTCAGAAGATTCAGTCGGAGGCATCATCGAGACAGTGATAGAAGGGCTTCCGGGAGGCATAGGCGGACCGATCTTCGAAGGCATCGAAGGTAAGATCGCACAGATATGCTTCGCTATCCCGGCCGTTAAGGGGATCGAGTTCGGAAACGGATTTGAAGCAGCAAGGCTTAAGGGTTCGGATAATAACGACAGCCTGGTCTATGAGGACGGTAAGCTTAAACTCGAGACTAACAGATGCGGCGGCATCTTAGGCGGCATAAGCGTAGGCGGCGATGTAGCCCCGGTCATATTCGACTGTGCCGTTAAGCCCACGCCGACCATCGGAAAAGAACAAAGAACGGTCGATCTTTTGACCGGAGAAAATACGACGCTTAAGGCGAAGGGCAGGCATGACCCGTGCATCGTGCCGAGGGCAGTACCGGTATTTGAAGCTGCAGCAGCACTGGCGATAGCCGATCTGATCTAAAGGAGAATGTTATGGAAGATCTGAGTTTATTAAGAGAAGAGATGGATAAGGCCGACAAGGCGCTTCTTGAGGCTCTCGAGAAGAGGATGGAAGTGTCCGAGAGGATCGGCCTCCTCAAAAAGGAGAGCGGCAAGGCGATCTACGACGGCAAGAGGGAAAGAGAGAAGCTCTCGGCAGTCTACGATATGGCCGACGACAGGACAAAGCCATACGTGGCGCCTTTGTACCAGCTCCTTTTCGAGGTGTCGAGAGGGCTTCAGGGAAGGATCAACAGATCCCAGAGCGACGCGACACTTATTATCGACGACGCGGTGGCCGAGATGAACTCGAAGCCGTTCCCGGAAAGAGCGGTCGTCGCCTGCCAGGGCGTCGAGGGAGCTTTCTCGCAGGTAGCATGCGAGAAGGTCTTCAAGATCCCGAGCATCATGTTCATGAGGAACGTCTCACAGCTATTCGACGCGATCGATGCGGGCCTTTGCAAGTACGGTGTCCTTCCTGTCGAAAACTCCAACGCGGGAACGGTATCGTCCGTCTATGACCTCATGATCGAGCACAGGTTCAAGATCGTAAGATCCGTAAGGGTCAAGGTCGATCACAGCTGTCTCATGAACCGCGGAGGAAAGCTCTCAGACATTAAGGAAG
The DNA here is from genome assembly GCA_024691135.1 of Clostridiales bacterium. GTDB lineage: Bacteria > Bacillota > Clostridia > Saccharofermentanales > Saccharofermentanaceae > Saccharofermentans. The sequence continues at coordinate 12,305 of JAILNZ010000062.1, read as the reverse complement.
TCATCTCCCATGAGCAGGCGATCAACCAGTGCAGGGAATTCATAAAGGACTTAGGACCTGACGTCAGGGTCACCTACTATAAAAATACCGCCGAGGCGGCTAAGTACGTAAAGGAATCGGGAAGACTCGACATCTGCTGCCTGTCATCGGTAAAATGCGCAGACCTTTATGATCTTGATGTCTTAAAGGAGTCCGTTCAGGATTCGGGCAATAACTACACGAGGTTTATCGTCATCTCCAAGAGCCTCGAGATATATCCCGGCGCCAACAGGACATCGATGATGATGATCCTCAGGCATGAGCCGGGCGCACTCTACAAGATCCTCGCATTCTTCTATTCGAGGGGCATAAATCTTGTCAAGATCGAGTCCAGACCGCTTCCTGGCAGGGACTTTGAGTTCATGTTCTACTTTGATCTCGAGACGTCGATCTATAACGACGGCTTCTCCGAGATGATCGCGGAACTCGATTCCATGTGCACGGAGTCAAGATATCTGGGTTCCTATACTGAAATGATCTGAGGTTCTTATGAGATACGGAGTACTTGGGAAATCGCTGCCGCACACATATTCGCCGCGCATCCACAGGGAGTTCGCGGATTATGAGTATGTCGTGGTCGAGAAAGACACTGACGGTGTGGTGGACATTTTCGAGAAGAAGGATGAGCTTCAGGGATTCAATGTGACGATCCCTTATAAGAAACTCGCCATGTCCTTATGCGACGAGATATCGGAGGAGGTATCGAAGATCGGCGCGGTCAACACCGTCGTCCTTCAGGAAAACGGGGGCTACAAAGGCTATAACACGGACATCTACGGGTTCATGTACATGCTCAGGAGGGAAGGCATCAGCGTCGCGTCCAAGTCCTGCCTGATACTCGGAACGGGCGGAGCGAGCGCCGCCGTATCCTACGCACTCAAAAAGGCCGGGGCGTCTGTAAGCTTCTGTTCGAGGACGGGCGAGATCAACTACGACAACGTATACGACATCCTGCCGAACACGCAGGTCATAATCAATACCACGCCCGTCGGGATGTACCCGGATGTGGACGATTCCCCGATAGACCTTACGAGATTTACATCGCTTTTCGCCGTGGCGGACATCATCTACAATCCTTCCACTACAAGGCTCCTGTACGACGCGAAAAAGACGGGCCTTAAGACAGCGGGTGGTCTTAGCATGCTCGTAGCCCAGGCATATAAGGCGAGCGCGATATTCAGGGGGCTTACGCCTGACGAGGAAAACGACGAACTGATCGAGAAAGTTATAGGAAAGCTCGAGTCTGAGATGAAGAACATCACCCTCATAGGAATGCCCGGATCAGGCAAGACCACGATCGGAAAAAGGATCGCGGATAGCCTCGGCAGGGAGTTTGTCGATCTCGACGCTGAATTCAGGAAGCGGTATAAGGTCAGTCCCGCGGAAGTGATCTCGACTGACGGCGAGAAGAAGTTCCGTGAGATGGAGCATGAGATCGCGAGGAAGATACTGACGTCCTCAGGTCTCGTCATAGCCACGGGCGGCGGTATCGTAACGGTTCCCAAGAACGACTTCTATATAAAATGCAATTCCAGGGTGATATACTTGAAAAGACCGATCAGATCGCTCCTCATGCAGGACGTATCTGGAAGGCCCGTAAGCAGGAGCAAGGGGATCCCGGAGCTTCTTGAAGTAAGAGGCCCTCTGTACGAGGCGCTCGCGGACGAGATCTGGGAACTTCCGGACTTTGACGGGGATGAAGAAAAGACAGAAAGACTTATCGGGGGATTATCATTATGAAGATACTTGTCCTGAACGGACCGAATCTCAACATGCTGGGCATCAGAGAGCCTGATATCTACGGCAAGAGCACATATAAGGATCTCACGGATCTGATATCCGGATACTGTGAGGATAAGGGCGTCGAAGTGGAGTTCAAGCAGAGCAATTCCGAAGGTACGCTCATCGATATGATACAGCAGGCTTATTTCGACAAGACCGACGGAATAGTCTTTAACCCCGGCGGATACACACACACCTCCGTTGCTATCCTCGATGCCCTTAAGGCGGTCAATATCCCGACCGTCGAGGTCCATATCTCCGAAGTCTCGGGAAGAGAGCCCTTCAGGAGGATATCCTATATCTCGTATTATGCCGCGAGGACCATCACCGGCAAGGGATTTGACGGATATCTGGAGGCCGTTGACTACCTTCTCGGCAATATCTGACGCCAATTGTAAATTTTCTTTCCGAAAAGTGTAAAAGAAATCATACCGGACATATAGAAATGTATCTATATGCCCGTTTTTTTATCGCTTCACAGTTTCTGCGGTGCGATAAGGCGTTTAGGGCAGATCTTTAAGGTTATCCGCCCTCCGGGAAGATGCGCGCAAATATCAATTCCCTCAAAACCGTGAAGCCGTATATATAGAAAATGGTGAATATATACGCTTTTTGGCGAATTTTGTTTTGACTTCTCTCTTTGCAGTAAATAGAATAATAGTGCACGGAGGTTTATAGGTATGGAAATTGTAACGTGTATCGTGTCACTGGTCGGAGGACTTGCGATCTTTTTGTACAGTATGAAAATGCTCAGCGGGGGACTGGAAGCCGCGGCAGGAAGCAAGCTCCAATCAATATTGGAAAAACTCACATCAAACAGATTCCTGGGACTGTTCGTCGGAATGCTCCTTGCAGCACTGGTTCAGTCTTCTTCCACAACAACGGTAATGGTGGTCGGCTTTGTTAATGCCAACCTCTTAAATCTCACTCAGGCGCTCTGGGTCATCATGGGTGCCAACATCGGTACCAACATCACATCACAGCTCGTTGCCTTCAGGTTCAGCGAGGTAGCTCCGATCATAGCGATCGTCGGAGTTCTGACCCTTCTTTTCACCCATAAGAAAAAATATGCAGCCATAGGTCAGATCGTAACGGGTCTTGGCTTTATCTTCATAAGTACGTCGATAATGAGCGGCGCGATGGAGCCGGTCAAGGACAATCCGTCATTCCGTGAATTCCTCACGGGAATGGATAATCCGATCCTCGGCATCCTCGTAGGTATCGTATTTGTTGCGATAATCCAGAGTTCCGCAGCAGGTGTAGCGGTACTTCAGACTCTCGCCGCATCAGGCGTCATCGGACTTGATCAGGCGATATTCATCCTCTACGGCATGCATGTCGGAACATGTATCACGGCGATCCTGTCGTCGGTAGGATCGAACAGGAATGCGCTCCGCACCGCGATGATGCATCTTCTGTTCAACGTAGTCGGTTGCGTACTGATGACTATCCTCACACTGACACTCCCGATAGTCGGATTCATGCAGAAGATATCGGGCTCTCCTATGAGACAGATAGCTAATGCACACTTGCTCTTTGCTCTCGTAACGACACTGGCGCTCCTTCCGTTCGGAAAGCTTATCGTCAAGTTCGTTCAGGCCGTCGTTCCTGATAAGCAGAAGACGGAATCCGCACAAAAGCTCATTTATCTCTCGCCTGCGATGCTCAGGACAGATACGACCACGGCGGTCCTTATAGCATCCGTACGTAACGAAGTGGCCCGTATGTATGACATGGCCAGCAAAAACGTTACAAAGGCCCTTAATGCGGTCCTCAATAACAGCGAGGAGATCCAGGCGGAGATCAACGATACTGAAGAATATATCGATTATCTTAATAAAGAGATATCCTACTATATCTCCCACAGCCTCGCGAGAGTCGCATCGGAAGATGATGCCATCACGCTCAGCACGCTCTTCAAGATAACGGGTAATGTCGAGAGGATGGGTGACCATGCGACAAATATCTCCGGTTATGCGAACCTTCTTCAGGACAAGGGCTATAAGCTTTCCGCCAAGGCCTGCTTTGAGGTTCAGCAGATGATCCAGGTATTGAGCGACGGGACATTCATACTTTACGGAGAAGACACTACGCATATACATGTCAAGGTAGCCAAGATCGAGCAGAAGATCGATGATATGACGGCTCTCTTCCGTAAGAACCAGATCACGCGTATGACAACGGGCGAGTGCTCGGGTGAAGCATGCGTCATCTATTCCGAGATGCTTACCGACTTCGAGCGTCTGGGAGACCATCTCCTCAATATCGCCGAAGCAGCTTCCGAGCATTCGGGTGCAGCTCTCTACACGGCATCGGTAACGGCTAAGAATGCAGGGGCAGTCTGATGGCAGGACGCGTGAACGTCGTCCTTTTCGAGCCGGAGATACCTCAGAATACGGGAAATATCATGAGGACGTGCGTCGCGACGGGATGCCGCCTTCATCTGATAGGTCCTCTCGGGTTTGATATCAATAACAAGAAGTTCAAGAGGGCAACGACCAACCATATCACGTGGGCCGACTACGATTATTATGAGAGCTTTGAAGAATTCGAGTCGAAGAACAAGGGTTGTTTCTTCTTCATGACGAGATACGGCAAGAAGCCTCATTCCTCCATTGATTTTACGGGCGTTCCGGATGACACTGACATCTATCTCATCTTCGGCAAGGAGAGCACGGGAGTTCCTTACGATATCCTTAAGGCGCATCTCGATAACTGCTTCAGGATCCCGATGCACAAGGACTGCAGGAGCCTGAACCTTTCCAATGCGGCGGCGATCGCGATCTATGAATGTATGAGACAGCTGGATTACCCCGACCTGTCGCTTACCGAAGTTCAGAAGGGGGAGGACTTCCTGGAAAGCTACGACGAGGCGCTGAAAGCTTCTCTAAAACCATAAAAATGTACTTATCCCGGAAGGCATTTTTCTTCCCGAAAACAATTATCTTTTATTATCGTTTTTACTGATGGAAATTCGGTTTTGTTGTGCTAATATCGATTATAGAGGCGCACGATAACTGATGCGTTTTGTGCGTCAAAAATACCGGGAGGACGTTATTTATGAGCACACAACAAAGCGGCATCTATGATGCACGTAAACTGGGCGCTCCCAAGATGGCAGTTCTTGGAGCACAACACATGTTCGCCATGTTCGGTGCGACTGTTCTTGTCCCTGCGTTAACGGGACTCAGCGTATCAGCGACCCTGCTCTTTGCGGGACTTGGCACACTTTTATTCCATTTGATCACCAAGAAAAAGGTACCGGCATTCCTGGGTTCTTCTTTTGCCTTCCTCGCAGGCTATGGCGCAATAGCCCCGCACGGTGAAAAGGAACTCCTTCCTTATGCATGTCTCGGTGTCGCCTGCGCAGGACTTCTTTACCTGATCCTTGCAGGTCTTATCAAGGCATTCGGCACGGAGAGAGTCATAAGATTCTTCCCTCCGATCGTAACCGGACCTATCATCATCGCCATCGGTCTTACGCTCGCCGGTACTGCAGTAACGAGCTGCTCGACCAACTGGCCTCTCGCCATACTTGCCATTGCCATTGTTGTCTTGTGTAACGTCTGCGGCAAGGGCATGATCAAGATCGTCCCTATCATACTCGGTGTTATCGGCGCGAGCATCTGCGCGATAATCCTCGTTCTTGCATTCGGTCAGAGAGTCAATATAGGAACTCTCGAAGATCCTACCGTTGTCTATGCAATAGCCAAGAGCGCCAAGCTCCAGCTCTTTGACGCAGGCAAGGTTGATGCCATCAAGAACGCAGCATGGATCGGCCTTCCGTTCAAGGGTTCGGATACGGTATTCTCACTCTTCGGAAAGGCTGACGGCAATCTCGTTTTAACAGCTATCATCACGATCGTTCCGATCGCTCTTGCAACCATCGTTGAGCATATCGGCGATATCTCTGCTATCTCCTCCACAGTAGGCGATAATTTTGTTAAGGATCCGGGTCTCCACAGAACACTCACAGGTGACGGTCTTGCAACGATCGCAGCTTCCCTGTTCGGTGCTCCGGCTAACACGACATACGGTGAGAACACGGGTGTCCTCTCACTTACAAAGGTATTTGACCCGAGAGTAATAAGGCTCGCGGCTTACTTTGCCATCGTTTTCTCGTTCTCTCCCAAGCTCGCAGCATGCATAAGCGCCATCCCGACTCCGGTAATGGGCGGTATCTCGCTCGTCCTCTACGGAATGATCTCCGCAGTAGGTGTAAGGAACGTTGTAGAGAGCCACATCGATTTCTCGAAGGTAAGGAACGTCATAATCGCAGCCATGATCCTCGGTCTCTCCGTAGGTATCAAGTATTATGATGCATCAGGTGCCGTAACGATCTCAATCGGTTCCGTCTCCATCCCTCTCACGGGTCTTGCAGTCGGTGCCTTTATCGGTATCATATTGAATGCCATCCTTCCTTTCGACAAGGAGCCTGAACTCGTAGGTCTCAAAAAGGACATCAAGGGCTTGGATGAACCCGTCTCGAAAACACGTCAGAAAAAGATAAATAAATCTAAGAAAAAACATTGATATTTGAAGTTGTAAAGTCGCGGGATATCTCTTTTCGGAGGTATCCCGTTTTTATTGTCAGAAACTTCAAAAAAATATCAGAAAAACGCCGAAAACCATTTGAAAAGGGAACTTTAACAAAGTAAAATAGAAAACAAGCAATTTGTTGTTTAGGTGATGTATATGAACAAGATATTGATTATCGGACTGACTGACGCCACGCGAGTCATAGTTCCTTATTTGTGTACCCATAAAGGTCTTGTTGACGAGATCTGCATTGCTGCCAAGAATAAAGATAAATGTGACGAACTTAAGAAGAAGTACAAGGATGCTCCCGTAAGGATCGTCACGGCAGGTGTCGACGTCACGATCGAGGAAAAAGCTCTCCTCATGATGAGGATCTTCGGACCGAACGTCATCATCAATGTGGCACCTTCCCACCTTAATAAGCTTATTATGGGAATTGCCGTTAAGATAGGTGCTTCATATATCGACGAGAAGTACTATACCGATGAGACCGGAAGAACGTGTCTTATCGAAGAGCAGTTTGCCATGGCTTCGGGATTCTTCTCAAACAAGACTACCTGTGTAACGGGCTGTTCATTCAGTGCCGCGGCTTTTTTGTGCCTTACGAGACTTGCGCTGAGCAAGAAGATGCTCGACAGCGTATCATCAGTAGATATCATCGACCTTACTCTAAGCTGCAGTAACAAGGACGAAGCAATGCCTACGAAGGAAGACTTCTTCCGTCTGTCGCAGCCGGCCAAGTATATCGAGGGCGGCGAGGTCAAGGAAGCTCCGTCCTTGAGCATCTCATCCGAATTTGCCATGAACGGCGATCCGGTCAAGGTATATATGTTTTCGAGCCCTGTAATAGACTGCTATCAGAGGGGTCTGCCCGAGATCAAGGAAGTAAAGTATTATGCGGATCTTGAGCAGAGTACGGCAGATATTGCGGGTATACTCAGAAAGATCGGAATGTTAAGTTCCGAGCCGATCAAATATAAGGGCATCGAGATCGCTCCTATCGATTATCTTTCCGAGGTCCTTCCAAAGCCGGTAAACTCTGATGACAATAAGGGCGGAAAGAACATAAAGGGAGTCCTTCTTACGGGTACGAAGGGTGAAGAGGAGAAGTCGATCTTCATGTATTTCGAGTGCTCTTCTTCCGAAGAGCCTTCCAAGTACGGCGTGGATGTCTCTTCTTATCTGTCTGCCGTAACGCTGATGTCAGGTGCGCTCCTTATAAGCTCCGGTGAATGGAACACGCCGGGCGTGTTTACCTCAGGTGATTTTGACCCTGAACTGCTACTTGCCAAAATGGAAGAGTTAGGTATTAAATATTCTATAGGTTATGACGTAAAGCGACCTTACCTTAAGAACGGCAAAGGCAGGAAGAAGGCATGAGCAGGGCAAAGATACTCATTGTTGAAGATGACGCCAACATCAACAACATGGTATGCGAAGCATTGACCAAGAGCGGTTTTGAGTGCACACAATCTTTTTCGGGAACGGAAGGGCTACTTAATTTCAAGACGAACAAGTTCGATCTGGCAATTATCGATCTTATGATGCCCGGAATGACGGGCGAGGATCTTACGGCCAAGATCCGAGAGACATCGAAGATCCCGATCATCATCACATCGGCAAAGAGCGAACTCGATTCGAGGGTCAATCTTCTCTCGACGGGAGCAGACGATTATATCGTCAAGCCTTTTGATATCAAGGAACTGATCGCGAGAGTCGAGGTGCAGCTGCGCCATCTGTCCGACAGTTCATCCCAGGATCAGGACAATGACGGCAAGCTCACATTCAAGGATATGGAACTGGATAAGTCCACCTTCGAGGTCTCCGTCAAGGGACAGGAGCTGCAGCTCACCAGACAGGAATATAAGATACTCGAGCTGTTTATGCTCCATCCGACCAAGGTCTTCTCCAAGCAGGATATCTTTGAATATGCATGGGACGAGTATTATATCGGCGAAGACAAGACGATCAACGTTCATATATCCAATATAAGGACAAAGATCAAGAAGATAACCGATGACGAATATATCGATACGGTCTGGGGGATAGGCTTCAGACTTGCTAAGCAGTAGATCGAAAAGGGGCTTCAAAGCCCCTTTTTTACGGCGTTTTCCAATCTTTAACAATTCTTTACCTTTTATTAGCGTTTGCTTTGATAACGGGTGTGATAATTACGATGTAAAACACGAGAGGAGTTCATATATGAGTGAAATAATCTTATCAACAGAAAACCTCACCAAGAAGTTCGGTTCCAAAGTAGCAGTTGACCATGTCAGCATCTCCATCAAGAGGGGTGCGATCTACGGTCTCATCGGAATGAACGGTGCAGGTAAGACCACCATAATGAAGATGTTATCAGGCATGATCCGTCCTAACGAAGGAACATTTGATTATTCGGGTCTCGGATCCAATCTTCATGAATCTTATAAAAGGATCGGAGCACTTATCGAAGCTCCTGCTATCTATCCTAATCTGTCAGCAACAGACAATCTCAGAGTAAAGGCATTGGCTTACGGTATCAATGATCCCAAGTATCTGCAGGATAAGCTCAACCTGGTAGGACTCGGAGACGTAGGCAAGAAGAAGGCCGGCAAGTTCTCCCTCGGTATGAAGCAGAGACTCGGAATTGCTCTCGCACTTGTAGGCGATCCTGATTTCCTTCTTTTGGATGAGCCGATAAACGGACTTGATCCCCAGGGTATCGTGGAAGTACGTGAGATGCTCACGGAACTTAATAAGAAGAAGGGCGTAACGATCCTCATCTCCAGCCACATCCTTGAAGAGCTCTCCAAGATCGCAACGGATTACGGCATCATAAGCGAAGGCAAGCTCATAGAGCAGATCACGAGAGAAGAACTCCTCGGCAAGTGCCGCGATAAGATCAAGATCAAGACAAAGGATACTTCCGCTATCGTCACGATACTTGATGCCAACGGATTTAATGACTACAGCGTAATCGATTCCGAGACGATCTATGTCTATGACAGGATCTCCGAGATAGCTCAGCTCAATCTCGCGATCGCCAAGGAAGGCATCCTTCTGGATTCCATCGGCGTGGATTCTTCGGATCTTGAGGAGTATTTCCTTAAGACGGCAGTAACAGACAATAAAGGAGGAGATGTACAATGATCAATCTGTTTAAAAGTGACCTCTTCCTTATGAGGAAGATGAAGGTAGCATACATTATGCCCGCTATATTCCTCGTAGCAGCAATATTCTTCGGAGTATTCCTTATCAGATTCAATATGGATGCTCTTTTAAAAGCATCAGGAGCATCTGATTCTTATTCCGAAGCCGTGACTCAGTCAAATGTGCCTGAAGATCAGTCATACGGTGAGAACTATGTAAATTCCTTCTATATCGGTCTTGATGCCGGCATGGATTCGACCATGGAAGAGAGACAGGACTTAGAGCCTGAAGAAGACATCAAGTTCTTTTCCGGCGGTATCTATTTTGAGTCAACGGTAGCCGACTTCTTCGCTTTGATGACGGGAACATCGCTTCCTTTGATCCTCACGGGTCTTTTTGCAGCATTCCTTTTCGCTATCGATATCAGGGGCGGCTTCAGAAAGAATATCACGATGATCAATCCTAACCGCTGGATATCATTTACTTCCAAGGTCCTTACAGTCCTCGTTTACGATATACTGTTCTTGATCTTCGAGTATGTGACCTGCATCATCATGATGGCTCTCATGGCGAAGTCCCTTGACTTCGGCTTCTCAGCGGATTTCTTCCTCCTTGTAGCCTTAAGACTTCTCCTCTCGTTTGCCTTCTGCATGCTCATCGCTCTTATCACTTGCCTTTCAAAGAGCACGGCTATCGGTATGGTGGCAGACATCCTCTTCGGTTCCGGTATGCTCGCGCTTGGATTCTACTTCCTGAACCTCCTTATCAAGTTCCTGGCTACGAAGATCAATATCAATATCCCTGATTCGTTCAGCCTTGATAACTATACGATCACCGGCTGTTCTTCACAGGTAAGTCTCAATATGTCTGACAAGCTGATCCTTCGTGTAGTCGTGGTCTGCGTAAGCTTCATCATCGTAAGCTATGCCTGCGCAGGATATCTGAACCAGAAGAGAGATATCCATTGATCTTACGGGATAAGGTTTATATATATAAAAACAAGTCGTCTTCCGACGACTTGTTTTTGTTCTTTATAAGATATATTCTTCTTATGCATTGAATTAGCGAGGAAATGTTGTGTTCATTAATTATCTGAGACTGAACCTGATAAGATTTTTCAAAGGCAGGAGCGCGAGGGTCACTTTTTTTGTCTCGGCGGGTGTTTCCATATTCTTTTTCCTTTTTATTCAGCTGATCTTTGGTGTAGGAAGGGACAGATTATTAGACAGGGGAGTTGAGATGGATCCTGTCCAGCTCAATCAGTCTTTTCTTCTGGGGATGTCCTTCATAGATCTGCCGCTGATCATAGGGATCGTCGGTTGCGGCTTTATCTGTACCTATTATGCATACAAGAGTTACTATAACCTCGAGATAGGAATGAGGAGCAGGACGCTGTTCTGCTTATCCGAACTCGTTGTGCTGTTTGTCCTCTCGACTATCGCCACTGCTGCGATGATCCTTCCGATCCTTCTCATGGAAGTGTTTTCAGATTCCCCGAACACGTTCTTCTCGCAATCCCCCATATTTATCTTTACCACGGTAATGCTCCTGATCTTTCTGGGGTTCAATAATTCCGCGAATGCACTCTTCGCATCCAAACTTTTCAGGCAGAGGGGAAAGAGCATGATCTTTTATATACTGCTCTCGATCTTCTCGATATTATTTGCCACGATGATCCCGGGGTCGAGCATGAACAGTCTCTCTGCTCTGCAATATATCATCTTCCCGAACTTCATTACCTGGTTCCACGGCGATATGCCGATGTTCCTTCAGGAGGACGCCGTGAGGATAACGGTCGCGGTATCGGGTCTTTGTATAAAGGTAGTCTTTGAATTTATTATGTCAGTATTGCTATTCAGCAGAAAGATAGAGGAGAAACGCAAATGAATCCTTGGGTGATAGCTTTGATCTTATGCATCGTCGTAATACTTGTCCTGGCCTTCTATTTGGTATCCATTCTGTCGTCAGTCAGGGAACTGACGAAGCAGCTCGAGTATATCGGGACCAACAGGACCAACATGTCTTTATCGATAGGTGCTTCAACCCGCTCCGTCCGAAAACTTACCGATATGATCAACAGGGTCATCGTAAACTGCAGGAACAGGGAGCTGGAGACTTCCAGAAAAGATGACGAGATCAAGGAGACCATAACGAGCATGTCTCACGACATAAGGACTCCATTAACTTCGCTCAAGGGTTACTTCGACCTCATGTGCGATTCCGACAGCGAAGAGGACAAGGAGCGCTATAAGGGGATAATCTCTGAAAGGATCGATTCATTGAGCGAGATGCTCGAAGAGATGTTCATCTATACCAAGATCAATAATTCCAACTACAAGCTCGAAAACGAGAGGACCAATATCTCCGAGGTCATGATCTCCTCATTGCTGTCCTATTATGAAGACTTCGAAAAAAAGAATATGACGCCGAACATCGATGTGGACGAGAATCTATTTGCAGTTACCGATGAGCAGGCTCTCAAGAGAGTATTCCAGAATCTCATCAAGAACAGCCTCATCCACGGCGAGAACAGCTTTGACGTAAGCCTTAAGAGGAGCGAAGGAAAGAAGATCAGGATCTCCGTCGGAAACGGCATAAAGGAAGTCGAGAGACCTGATGTCACCAGGGTATTCGACAGGTTCTATAAGGGCGACAGTTCAAGGCATGTCAATTCCTCAGGCATCGGATTATCGGTAACGCAGAAGCTCGTAAATCTCATGGGCGGAAGCATAGAAGCGGTCCTTAAAGAGGATAAGTTCGTGATCAATATCTTCCTCGACGAGCTGTCGACACACTCGAAGATAGCGGAATAGAAA